>NZ_CAWPKW010000250.1:0-3538 GCF_963888615.1 Brasilonema octagenarum UFV-OR1
ACCCTTTCACAAAAATCCTGATACATTTGACTCCACGGCAGTTGCTCCACTTGGGGAAACCCCAAGACCGCACTGCCTCCCCTACTCCCCCTACTCCCCCTACTTCCCCATATGTATCAACGTTAAAGTGAAACGGTATGACTTTATGCATACACCCCCTAATTGCTTGCTAACTTTTAAATCTCACTTTAGGAGGAGGTGGGTATTTATATTATTGCTACTGCTGCATCGTACACTGTCCATATAATTCCAACAAGAACAGAAGAAGGGAGTGTGGTTTCTATGTCATCCATCATCAGGTTTGCTACTGAACAGGATGCTGAGCAAGTTCTGGAAATTTACGCCCCTTTTTGCGAGTATTCACCTGTGTCTTTTGAAGTTCAACCACCAACTCTAGATGAAATGCAGCAGCGGATTGCAAAAGTCCTAGAGAAGTTGCCTTGGCTGGTGTGCGAACGTGATGGAGAAGTTCTAGGATATGTTTATGCTACACCTCATAGAGACCGAACTGCCTATCAGTGGGCTGTTGATGTATCTGTTTATATCCATGATGCAGTGCGTCGTTCAGGCATAGGACGAGCTTTATATACATCCCTGTTTAAAATTCTGGTACTTCAAGGTTACTACAGCGCCTACGCAGGTGTCACTCTCCCAAACACAGCCAGTGAAAGGCTTCATAAACTGATGGGATTCCAGTTCATAGGGATATATCAAAGTGTAGGATACAAGTGTGGTGCGTGGCATGATGTTGTGTGGTATGAGCTATCTCTGCAACCGCGAAGACCGAATCCCAAGCCTCCCATCGATATCAACGTATTACACAGTACCATTAAATTAGAATACGCTTTGGCAAGTGGATTATCTTTCCTCAAGCTTGGTGTCAATTAAGAAATTATTTCACACACTGAGATTTCTAATTTTTGCCAAACTACCCTGACAAACTGCTAAATTTCAAGTTAAATATTTCAAGATATGCCCCTTCAGAAAGTGGTCAGGTACTGTTTGTGACACAAGAACAAAAAACCTCTCGTTCTTTTGCCGGAATTGCTGGCATTATCGCCGTTGCTACGTTAATCAGCAAATTTTTTGGGCTGGTACGTGAACAAGCGATCGCCGCCGCTTTTGGTGCGGGGGGTGTTGTCGATGCTTATAACTTCGCTTACATGATCCCCAGTTTTCTGCTAATATTGCTAGGTGGGGTTAATGGACCATTCCATAGTGCGATCGTCAGCGTTCTAGCCAGGCGCAAGCAAGAAGAAGCTGCTCCCTTGGTGGAAACAATGACAACCCTTGTGGGTGGTTTGCTGCTTTTGGTAACGATTTTCCTGGTGATATTTGCTCCTAACTTGATTGACTTAGTAGCACCAGGTTTGGATACTGTTCGTGACGGAGCATTCATTAAAGAAAGCGCCATTGTGCAACTGCGGATAATGGCACCAATGGCAGTTTTAGCAGGACTGATTGGTATTGGTTTTGGGACTCTCAACACAGCGAATCAATACTGGCTACTTTCTCTGAGTCCTTTATTTTCCAGCATTATTCTAATTCTTGGTTTGGGTGTACTCGCTCTGCAACTAGGTAGCAAAATTAGCTCTCCTGAATATGCCATTTTAGGCGGAATGGTTTTAGCGGGGGGTACCTTAGCCGGAGCATTCCTGCAATGGTTGATCCAGCAAATTGCCCAAGCACGAGCAGGGTTAGGTACATTGCGCCTGCGATTTAATTTTAAGCAGCCAGGGGTGAGCGATGTACTTAAAATTATGGGACCAGCAACCTTTTCTTCTGGGATGTTGCAAATTAATCTGTATACAGATATGTATTTTGCATCGTTCATCCCCTCTGCTCCTTCTGGGTTGCGTTATTCCAATATCTTGGTGCAAACTCCTTTAGGAATTATTTCTAATATTATTTTGTTACCTTTATTACCAATATTTTCCCGACTAGCCGCACCGGAAAATTGGACAGAGTTAAAATTGCGAATTCGCCAAGGATTCATACTTACTGCCTTCACCATGCTACCAATGGGAGCGCTAATGATGGCGCTGTCTGACCCCATTGTACGAGTGGTTTATGAACGTGGTGCTTTCAACCAAACAGACTCAGCCCTGGTTTCCTCCATACTAGTTGCTTCTGGTTTGGGAATGTTCGTCTATTTGGGGCGAGATGTTTTGGTGCGCGTGTTTTATGCTTTGGGCGATGGTCAGACACCATTTCGCGTTAGTATGATTAACATCATATTCAACGCTTTGCTAGATTGGATTTTGTTTAAGCCTTTTGGTGCGCCGGGTTTGGTACTAGCAACAGTTGGAGTGAATTTCATCTCGCTATTAATGTTGTTATGGTTGCTTGATCGCAGGCTGGATGGTTTACGTTGGCGCGAGTGGAGTTTGCCAATTTTAGGTTTAGCTACTGCAAGCTTGGTAGGTGGAGGAGCAAGCTATGGCACTCTTGAGGTTTTGCAGAAGTTTTTAGGTGAAGATGCTTTACAAATTCAACTGGTGCAAATATCTATTGCTGGTTTAGTTGGCATCGGCGTTTTTGCTGTGATTGTTGCCATGATGAAATTACCAGAGATCGAGATTTTTGTATCTCGTCTGCGTGAGCGCTTTTTGAGAAGATAAATATTGTTATAGTCGTGCTTTACCGCTTGTAAAAATCTACGCATATCTGGGTAATAGTGCTCAAATCTAGGTAGAGGGAAGTTAGCGGTTTATCTTCCGAAGAAATCATCTTTAACACTTTCGTTTGCTTTGAACAGATTGCTCTGTCCATTGCTTAACCAAAGATTCCCAGTTAGAGATAGCATAGAAGCCATGACGCCTAATGCTAGATTTCTTGATCAATGTATTCAGTTGGTTCCACAGACTCCATACGTGCTTGCCTGACTTCACGTCAAGATAGGCGGTTATGGAGTCTGGAATATTTTCAGTCAGTCTCATACCACGTCGGGCAATAGCCATAGCGGCAGCTTCATCGCTCGCTAGTCCGTACTGCCGTGCATATTTGACTAAGCCGATAACGCTGGTGTAAGCAGGATTGACTTGCATGAGGTAGATACCTCTATTGCTCAGAATGCTTTCCAGCAACTCGTAAAATCGGCTATACGCCCAACCAGAAAGCATCCGAGCGTATTTTCTGCCACGTTCCGAAAGTTGTTCTTTCTTGGATGAAAAGTCCAGTTCCTCACAGACAACGGGACAAGAAAACGTGTCAGCCAGTGTCGCTAGTTGTAAGCAGGCATCAACAATCTGAGCATCCTGCTTACCAGACGGTAGTCCCATCTGGAGTGGTATTTGTCCATGAGCTTGAAGGTTGCCGTCTCCATCAACGTATGCCCACCCGATTGAACCAGGATTCATGTCAATACCGATGCAACCATAAGCGGAATGTCGAGAAACACGCTTAACTGGCGCTGGAGTGAATTGTACTGCGGCGTTCCATTTACCGTTTTTGCGGTAGAAGTGCCAGGTCTTGGAACCGTCTTGGGACAACCTATTTATGTTGCGGTCGAAGTTGCCCAACTTGGTTTGCACATACT
>NZ_CAWPKW010000251.1:0-50316 GCF_963888615.1 Brasilonema octagenarum UFV-OR1
CAGATGCCTGGCTGTCGGGAAACAAGGACCGCAGCCGGTTGTCGTCACCTCCTGCTGCACTGGACTCACTGTTCACTATTTATTCCTCATCTTCCATCGACTCGCGCGACAAGGATTCATAGGTTGGACGTGGAGGTGTACGGCGATTTCCTTGGTCCGTCATCAAATCGACTTCGACATCCAAAGAACTACCGTCTGTCTGCGTCTCTACCTTGTGTACGGCAATATCCAAGCCTAGTGATTGCAGTTCTCGCATCAACACTTTAAAGGATTCTGGTGTTCCAGGTCGAGGAATTGACTTCCCTTTGACGATCGCATTGAGGGCTTCATTTCGTCCTTGCATATCGTCTGATTTGACGGTGAGCAACTCCTGCAAGGTGTAAGCAGCACCGAAGGCTTCCAGTGCCCACACTTCCATTTCACCGAACCGCTGACCACCTTGTTGTGCTTTACCACCCAAGGGTTGCTGGGTCACGAGCGAGTATGGACCTGTTGAACGGGCGTGGATCTTGTCGTCCACCAAGTGAACCAGCTTCAACATATAAGCGACACCTACAGTCACTGCTCTGTCGAAGGGTTCACCGGTACGACCGTCATATACCAAGATTTTTCCAGGGTCATCTGGGTTAAAGACCCAGTTTCTGCCTGTTTCGTCCCGTGCTTCTTGCAATTTGCCATGTACTATGGTTCGAGATGATTCTTCGCCATACATTTCGTCAAAGGGGGTGAGTTTAAACCGCACTCCCAGGTTTTGACCAGCCCAACCCAACAGACATTCAAACACTTGTCCAACGTTCATCCGGCTTGGTACGCCCAAAGGATTAAGGACAATGTCTACTGGTGAGCCATCTGGCAAGTACGGCATGTCTTCGAGGGGCAAGATTTTGGAAATAATTCCTTTGTTACCGTGACGTCCTGCCATTTTGTCGCCGACTTGGATTTTACGCTTCTGCGCCACATAAACCCGAACGACCATGTTTGCCCCTGGTGGCAGTTCATCGCCTTGTTCGCGTGTAAACAAGCGTACGTCTACAACGCGTCCTTTTTCACCGTTGGGGACTCGCAGGGAATTGTCTCTGACATCCCGTGCTTTTTCACCGAAAATTGCCCGCAACAGTTTTTCTTCTGGTGGCTGGTCAGATTCACCTTTTGGTGTCACTTTTCCTACCAGAATGTCCCCGGATTCTACCCATGCCCCAATGCGAATGATCCCCTGTTCATCCAATTGACGCAAAGCATCTTCACCTACGTTGGGAATTTCTCTAGTTATTTCTTCTGGTCCCAACTTGGTTTGTCTTGCCTCAATTTCATATTTTTCAATGTGAATTGAGGTGTAGATATCATCCTGCACCAGACGTTCCGAAATCAAAATCGCGTCTTCGTAGTTATACCCTTCCCAAGGCATATAGGCGACGACAATATTTTGTCCTAGCGCCAGTTCGCCTCCTTCGGTAGAAGAACCATCCGCCAAAACTTGACCTGCTACAACGCGTTCACCCATGTAAACTAACGGTTTTTGGTTGAGACAGGTATCTTGGTTGGAGCGATGATATTTGGAAATGTGGTATCTAAGGTCTGAGGTATTAGATTTGGAAGAATGCTCGCGTGCGGATGAGCCAGTGCCCTGCTGACTCAGCGCGGCAGTTGGCTTTCCATCAGTTGAGGCAACCCGTGGACGCACACGAATTTCTGTTGCGTCTACATAGACTACTTCTCCGTCGGTACGCGATACAATCACCATACCAGAGTCTCTTGCTGCTTGAGCTTCTAAGCCTGTTCCTACTAAAGGACGCTCTGGTTTAAGTAGGGGGACTGCTTGCCGTTGCATATTCGATCCCATCAGGGCGCGGTTAGCGTCGTCATGCTCCAAAAATGGAATCATGCTAGTAGCAACAGACACGATTTGTACAGGCGATATTGCTACGTAGTCCACTTGCTCTGGCGTGGTTGAGGAGAATTCCTGACGATAACGTACTGTGACTTGCGGTCCGATGATGTCAGCATTTTCATCCACTGGCAAGTCGCCTGCAGCAACGCGCAGGTCGTCTTCTTCATCTGCAGTCATGTAAACAGGTGGTAAATCAAACCGCACCCGTCCATTTTCTACTGCTCGATAGGGTGTTTCTAGAAAACCATACTGGTTAACGCGAGCATGAGTTGCCAAGGAACCAATCAGACCTGCGTTGGGACCTTCTGGAGTTTCCACTGGGCAAATGCGTCCGTAGTGGGATGGGTGAATATCCCGTACCGCAAAACCTGCACGTTCGCGGGTTAGACCTCCAGGGCCTAGTGCGGATAAACGGCGTTTGTGGGTCAGTTCTGCCAGAGGATTTGTCTGATCCATGAACTGCGACAATTGGCTAGACCCAAAGAATTCTTTAATGGCTGCAACCAAGGGTTTCGGGTTCACTAAGGAAGCTGGAGTCAGTACTTCAGCATCAGATACGGTCATTCTTTCGCGAATGATACGTTCTAAGCGGTTTAAACCGACTCTTACCTGGTTTTGCAGCAATTCGCCCACGCTTCTGACTCGGCGGTTACCCAAGTGGTCAATATCGTCAGTGTTACCAATATCAAACTCAAGGTTGATCAGGTAATCCACTGCTGCCAAGATATCTTGGGGAGTTAAGACCCGCATCGGTTCTGGCACTTGCAAGCGCAGTTTCTTGTTCAGCTTGTAACGTCCAACGCGGCCAAGGTCGTAGCGTTTGGGATCAAAGAAGCGCGAGTCGAGAAGTTGTTGTCCTCCTAACACTGTGGGCGGTTCACCGGGACGCAGTTTACGATACAACTCCATCAGGGCTTCTTCTTCAGAGAATTGCCCTTCTTTCTCAATGGTTTTTTGGAAGTATTCTGGGTGGCGTAAGGCGTCGAAGATTTCGTTATCTGACAACCCAAGTGCCTTCAGAAGCACTTGCGCTGACAGTTTGCGAGTTTTGTCAATACGTACCCAGACTAAGTCGTTACGGTCTGTTTCAAATTTCAGCCAAGCTCCTCGGTTTGGGATTAAACTAGCTGAATAGGTACGCCGCCCGTTTTTGTCAATTTCTGATTTGTAGTACACTCCTGGCGATCGCACTATCTGGTTGACAATCACCCGCTCAGCACCGTTAATGATAAACGTGCCTCGGTCAGTCATCAGAGGCAGATCCCCAATAAAAACTTCTTGTTCTTTTATTTCTCCGGTTTCTTTATTGATCAAACGAGTCGGGACATACATTTGTACCGCGTAGGTACTATCCCGCCGTTTTGCCTCGTCTACACTGTATTTTGGCTGTTTTAGTCTGTAGTTTTGACCCAAAAAATGCAGTTCCAGTTTGCCAGTGTAGTCTGTGATCGGACTAAAGGAGTTGAGTTCTTCTATTAGCCCTTCTTCTAGAAACCAGCGGAAGCTGGAACGCTGAATTTCTATTAAGTCGGGCAACAAAAAGGCGGGTTCCATAATTGTTTCGTTTGTCATGCCTCTACCTTTGTCAACCTAAGTTTTTTTTAATGGTGTGTGGTAACTTCTCCTGACACCGCCTACTCACGAGCAGGTGTGGGCAAACGGAGCAATTAAAGCCGCGAATAGGAATTTTGGCAAGGGGATAATTACCCATTTTGCAGCCATTAGTTGCCAATTTCCATTAGCTATCAACTTTTTTACTGAATTCAAATGGTATAACTTTTTGTTACTTTGTCTTGTTTTCTTCACTTCCCCCCTCCAGAAAGCGCATTCTACCTAAGCAGCGTCACATTGTTTTAGCTTGTACGTAACTACCTGGGTTTCAACCCAGAGGGATAATATCCTTATGCTCAGAGGACAATATTCCCCTGAGCCTACTTTGTCTATGGATAGCTTGCCTTGGCGGGTGGTGGCCACACGGTAATTTGTTTAACAATTTTCTATAGGAAAAATATGGAACTACTGTTTAGAGAGCAGGTCTAGATGACCAATAATTGAAAGTTATAGTCGTCATGGAATTTGAGCATCCAGTTGTAGAGATTAAAAGGATGGTTAATAAGCTTAGCTTGACTTAAGTGTCAGATTCAATAGTTGCTTCCTTAACCATTATGGCTTATGCAAGTCTATTTTGGAGGAAATCATAATACCATATTTTAGTCCTCCTAAAGTTTGAGTTTTCCATTTTCTAACTTTCTGCACTATGGGAGATGTTCTATATTGTTAAGCCAAACAATTCACAGGCATTTCGGGTAGTCAGAGTTGCGATCGCATCAACAGTTTCTCCCCGCACTGCTGCGACTTGTTCTGCAACATAGCGGACGTACGCTGGTTCATTGCGCCGTTCACCTCGTTTTGGGACGGGTGAGAGAAAAGGACAATCTGTTTCTATCAACAGGCGATCGCTCCTAACCATAGCTGCTGATTGTTGAATTTGTTTGGCGTTTTTAAATGTCACTGTTCCGCTAAAGCTGATGTAGAAGTCCAAGTCAACAAACCATTGGGTTTCTTCTGGGCTTCCACCCCAGCAGTGCATGACACCCCGCACACTTTTTCCTTTGAGGTTTATCCATTTTTGCAGTATTTGCCTTACCTGTGCCGCTGCATCACGACAGTGGATAATGACGGGTTTATTGAGTTGGGCGGCGATCGCTAACTGTGTCTCAAAAACCTTCTGCTGTTGCTCTTCGTTATCTGCTTTATAGAAATCCAGCCCCGTTTCCCCAATTGCTACGACTTTAGAGTCAGAATTAGCAAAACTTATGATTTCATCTGCTGTTTGTTCCTTCCATTTTGCTGCATCTAAAGGATGTAACCCTACAGCAAAGCTCATTTCTGGAAAACGGTGAGCCAGATCTTGAATGCCTTGAAACTCAGAGGGTTCTACACAGGAGTGTACCAGATGTACGACGCCTGCTTGTTGCCATCGCGATCGCACTGCTTCTAAATCCGGCTGGAAAACGTCAAAGTTTATGTGAACGTGAGTGTCTATCAGCTGCATTGCTTATCCTTCGTCTTTTGCCTTTAGTCCTTGATACCGACTCCTACCACTTTGCACTCATTCTAATTTCAAAAAGCTTGCATCATAAGCTTTTCATTCATTATGTATAAGCGCTGCGCGCTCGCTTGTCCTGCGAACAGGTTCCCCAGCAGAAAGGAACTAGCGCTCTATGGCTTAGCCATAGGGTATAGGTGCTTTCTTTTCGCATTCCAAAACTCGGGACTCAAGACTACAGATTATTGACTACTGTGCGCTTGCTGCTGCTTGTGTGTGCACTTTTAGCCTCTGAGCCAATTGTGACTTTTTCCTGGCTCCATTGTTAGGATGAAGTACACCTTTTTTCACCGCTCTATCGATTTTGCTGTAAGCTTCCGACATTCGGGTCATGGCTTCTTGTTTTGATTCCGGGCTTTGATTTGTCCCATAGGCATCTACAGCAGCGAAGTATTTTTTCATCAGGGTTTTCACTGCCGATTTATATGCTTTGTTACGCAGTCGGTTACGTTCTGCGATTTGGGCGCGCTTGAGAGCAGACTTTGTATTCGCCACAGTCAGTTCCAGAAAGACTATTGATGTATAAACACACTACTAGGCTTACTAGTTTAACATTCTTTTTGCAACTTTTAGGGTAACAGAGAAAATTTTCATCAACAAATAATTCACAACTCAAAAACCAAGAGCCAGAATACGTCTGGTGCGACTGGTTGATTCATTCTTCGTTGGTCGGAGAACTTGTTCCAATTCTATTGCCCCTGCTTTATTAACCGCAGCGAAATCGAGCGATTTCTTCGGTTGCTCTGCTTTGTGAATGCCTATTTTTCAGGACAATTTACGACCGTAGTTGTACACTTCTTCTTCGCCCTCGCGGTCGATAATCGCCCAATGTACTGTGTTGAGTTCAGGAATTTGTAACATAAATATCCAGTTAGCTTCTATGCTTTCGCCTTCTGTTGGGAGCATCGGTGTCTGTTGCGTACACAGGGTAATTTTAGTGGTGGGTTTTTGCATATAGTGGTAAGACGAGGGTTCATGATCGCCATTAAAATAAGCGTATGGGACACCCACAGCAGCAGCATTAGCAGCAATCACCTCTGTAACCGAGCCTTCTTTTGTGTCGTCACCTGCAAAGCCTACAAAGCTATAGTATGCTTCGTGCAATGCTTCCTCAAAAGTTACCTGACCGCCTAAAGCTTTCTGTGTCTTAATCGCTTCTGGGTCTGCTTCTAGGATCAGATTGTCTAAGCCAAGGGATTTTGTCAGATCGGATAACTTCTGACTTTGCTCAGTATAAGCATAGCTAGACATCAAATTTCCCTTTTCATCATACAGTCGTCCTTCATCTGAAGAGTTATTCCAAACAGAGCGTTTGCTACCGAAAGAGAAGCCGCCTGACTCAGGATGTACCTCGTTAGTGTAAACTCGACACTCAGTTCCTCTTTTTAATACTGCCCCAGTCGGAAAACAGAATTCTTGATTGCGATTTATGCTTTGAATTTTCCAGCCCGATATATCTATATCAACCAGCCCCTCGTTGACAATAGCAATATATTCGTCCGCTTCAGTAGATTTAACACTTTCGTCCGAAAAAATCCTCGAAATCCTGACATGGGGTGTCGCATTTGAGAGATCGAGTATTGCATACAGCCCTTCTCCATCAGGACTTCTGACGAGAATTTGATTTGCCTGCTCGTCTGGTTGAAAATCTATAATCGAACTGCCATTGCGTTGATAGAGAGATTTAACTCCAGCAAAAATCGGATGATCGCTATTAATTGGTTGATTTCCTGAAATCCCGTTATAACGCTCATGAAACTGTAAACCAACTTCCCAAAGAAACCAGTTAAAGTTATATGCTTCAGCATAGTCTTCATTTTCCGTCTCAGCAGCTAAGTAAACGTTCCCTCCGGCTTCAAACAAATCTGTGAGTCTATCCCAAATACAAGTGTCATGTGAAAAAATCCCATCCACATCTTCTGGGATATCGTATCCAACAGTCCATCTATGACCAGCTTTAGTCATTGTCTGTGCTAAAGCCGATTCAGATTCGGCTAAATCCGGATCCAAGTAAGAATGAAACTTGCCTGGACGACCGCCCGTGAACCAATTAGCAATATTTGTTGCAAAAATTGCCGCGTCAGGAGATTTTTCAAATCCAAGGTTACTTAAAGTTGAAGCATCATTAGCGAGAAGTATTTTGCCTAATTTTTTGTTCATTTGAGCGGCTCCTAAGTTTCAAGTAATAAAGATTGACAAATGAACTGTTCTGTTGTTACGGAAAATATATGCTTTGAACCTCCCCTGCTTCCGAATTATCGTTTCCCGTCAGTTTCTTTATCTTAGCGATCGCATGATTGCGGGGACCTCGCGTCTTTCATCAAATTTCTCTTAAAAACTATATTGTGAGCATTTTGTCAATGCGTAATTTTTATGGTCTTGAGTCATCATTGTAATACTCAAGAAATAAGCATATTCATTGAGTATTATAAGTAAAAAAAGTACATATATTCCGAAATTTTGTAATCTCTACAAAACAATAATTGCTGAAGAAAAAGCGCCAGATAAATTTAGGATATACTATGGCTCTCAAAACACTTATAAATTCAAGTGAGTGAGAAACTGAGGCGCTTTTTTTCAGCATCGAACATGAGCAGGTTTCAAAGGTGCTTTGGTTTGTCTGAGTGTCGTTGGTTAGCGTAAAAATTCAGAAGATTTCAAGGGAGCGTTAGTTTGTCTGAATTTCGCTGATCGCAGAAAAGAAGCGTTTGAACTCAAAGTAGACGCTTGGAGGATTTCAGGTGGATTTCCCAAGGTATTATTCAAATCTTCTGGTTGTTCGAGAGGAGGTGTTGTTTTGCCTACAGGTAGAGATATCGGTAAAGTTTGATGTGCTTGTAAGTAGGGTTCGCCTTCGTTTGTAAAGCGAACCTGTTGAGCATCAAGTTGCAACTTTGATTTTTTTAACTGATCAGCAGGCTCAAAAGTCGCAACAAAGGTGACGTTGCTATCTGGACGTAATTTCATTTGTGTTTGATAAATTTGCCAAGGTTCCTGGAAACGACCGTCCGCTGCAACTTGCCAAAGATTAAGGTTTGTTTGCCACTGTCCCTGCTTAACTTCAACAACTTGGCGAGCGAGAATTGAACGATTATTGTTCGCATCATCATTCAAAACTCCTGCTTGTTGTCCTGCTATTGGAACTAAGTTGCGAACTGCGACGATTGCAATTTTGCTCGACTCAGGTAGATTTGTACTACCTGCCAGGTTGTATATCCCATTACTTCCTGCGGGTTCCACACTTTTGATTTCTAGTTGCACTTGTTCTTGTGCTTTTTTACTACAGCTAGAAATGCTCGTTAGTAACACCAAAAAAATACTTATTAGGGTGATATTCAACGATAAATTGGAATTATTTGGCGAATATACGCGTAAATGTGAATTTTGCATAGATAAATGAGGCTTTTTCCCAATTAAAAACAACATAGATTATATTTTCCCTTATTTTTTATACAAAAACTAAAACAAGTAAAGCTTTTACCACTTTTTTATCAAGTTAATTAACAGTTAAAAACTTGTAGAATTTCGTTAAAATACTCACACTTTCTGATAAAGTGGCGACATCTTGTAACAAATGAATCTTAGTTGTTTATCAGCTAGACCAATGAGACCCACAGTATTCGATTGTCATAAATGTACTCGACCAAAACAGTGGAATAGAGCTTATTTTCTGCTTCTGAGTGCCTCAATCTCCATTTTTTGGATAATGGCAGTGAAAGATGCGTGTTTGGCTCAACAAAATCCACACAATCAACAGTCGAGCAATGTCCAGTTTGGGGAATTATTACAAGTACCCAAACCACCTGTATCTAGCAAACGACAAAAATTAAAGCCCCAGACAGTGCCTCCACCACCTGGTATATCAAGCCAAGCAACGGACGTAGCTGTTGCATCAAGAGGAAAACCTTCGTCTGAAAGTGTAAAGACACCTACAGATGACATTAAGCAGTTGGAGAGTGGCTTTATCCAACAGCAAAGGCCTGTAAAAGTCCCAAAAGCACCAGTGAAGCCAGTTCCACCTCTCAAGAATGTAGTGGCACAAAATGCCCAAGAACAAATTCGTCAAATTTCTGGAGCTACCAGTCTAGGACAACCAAACATCCAAACTGCACCACTCCCACCACCCTTTGGTACAACAGTTACGCAAGAGTTCACTGCACCATCGGCACCATCGGCACCCACTTTCAACCAGGTACTACTCAACTCTCAACCACAACAAGCTCCTCTACCACCACTTCCAGGTACTCCGACACCTACGTTCAATCAACCCATAAATTCTCAAACAGCAACACCGTTTACTCCTGGTCTAACTCCTCAACTCCTCAACCCTTCGGCTCCGCTCAGGGTAAACCCTCAAGCAATAACACAGTCATCAGTTTCAACGACTCCTACAACACAAACTTCCAACCAACTTCTCAACTGCCAAGTCGTATCGTCACCAACAGTTTCAGGTACCGGTGCACCTACCTTTAATCAACTCTTAAACTGCCAAGCGACAACACAGTCAGCGATTCCTAACACTCCTGCATCTACCTTCAATCAACTCTTAAACTGCCAAGTCGCAACACCTTCATCAGGAATTTCTACATCAACTAATCAGTACTTGAATTGTCAAGTTGTCTCCTCGTTACCAGTTACCGAAACGGTACCACCGCCACAAACTCAAGCACAGACAACTCCCACAGTTCCAACACCGCCATCGATATTACCGCCATCTCCAACACCGCCATCTGCAACACCAAATACTCCACAACCAGTGGATAGAAGTCGCCCCTTACTAAGAAGTACAGCTTTGCAGGAACCTTCTTTACAGGTTCAAGGAGTGTACATAACTCAAGGAAGTGATTCTGCAGCACGGGGGCGACTCTCAGGAGTGTATCCAGTCACCCCTCAACTGTTGGTTGGGGCTACTTTGGATTTGGTGACTGGAGAAAACCTTCTTGTTGACTCCCGTGGAGAAGGGTTGAACATCAACGAGCTTTTTATTGCCACTTCCGTAGGAGGAGCGCCCAATCTACGTTTCGTCTTGGGACAGTTAGATTTAACGTCTTATTTTGACCGGAACAGCTTTGCTAAAGATGGGGCAAGTCAATTCTTTAATCCGATTTTCCAGACAAACCCGGCGTTGTCAGCAACGGGAATTGCTTCTCGGACTGGGTTACTTGTGAACTGGAGTGTGACTGATAATATCGAAGCCAAAGCAGCAGTTTTCTCGTCATCAAATAAAATAAGTGACTTTGCTTTGGATGGATTTGCTGGAGAAGTCGCAGTCCGTTACGGTAATGCGATTATTCGCGGGACTTATTCCACCGATCGCGATGCTGGTATTCGTGATACTTTCCCTGAAAGCTTTGGGCTTGCCAGGGATACACAACGCACAATATTTGGACCTCAAAAAAATGACCGCGAAGAAGCATACGGTTTGAATGCTGAAGTTTTTGTACCTGAGTTGAAACTAGGTATTTTTGGACGTTATGGGCGTTACGAAAACCGTGATTTGGGCAAAGGGGCAGATACTTACTCATTTGGACTCAGTGTTTTGGATTTGTTTACCCCAGATGACCGTTTGGGTTTGGCTTACGGACGTGCTTTATCAAACGACAGCTTACGCCGTGGAGATTATCCAGACGTGTTAGAGCTTTTCTACGATTTTGAATTGCTTCCTAGTCTGCGGTTAGGTTTTACACTTCAAGGACGAGATGGTTTTGAGGATACAGTGCTCGGTGTTAGGGTGCGTACAGAATTTGATGTGACTCCAAGAGGGAGAAAATCTCAATGAGTCAAAAACACAAACGCAAAACTAATCCCTGCTCAAATGTGGGAACGAGTGTCCAAGACATCAGAACAAAAAGTCTTTCTGGTTTGATCGTGATCACTGCTTCATTGTCTATTTTGAGCTATGTCTTCAATGTTCCATTGTTAAATAACATTGCTCCTGCTCAAGCGCAGAAGTCCTCGTCAGCAGTGCAACGAGGTTACAATCTGCTTAAAAAAGGGTGGGTTAATGATGCCATCAAAGCTTTTGGGCAAGCTATAAAGCAAAATCCACAATCTTCACAAGCCAAGATCGGGTTAGCAATTTCTTATAACCGCGCTGGACGTATTACTGAAGCTTGGGATGCTTATCAACAGGTGCTAGCGCAAGATCCGAACAACCAAAGTGCGCTCAAAATTGTTGGGATCATGGGCACTTATCGCCCAGAGTGGCAAGTACGAGGGATTGAAGCTCTCAATACTTTGTTAAATACCAATCCTAACGATGCACAAGCCCGTTCTTACCGCGCCTTGTTGTACACCTACCAAGGAAAGGTCAACGAGTCGCTGGCAGATTATCAAATAGTATTGGAAAAGAATCCCACCTCAGAAACTATCCTTGGTGCTGCTCAAGCTTACAGTTATAGCCGCAACTACCAAAAAGCTTTGGAGTTGTTAAACCGCTATCGAGTGGCTGGCAAACCGATCACTGGATTTGCTGCGGTAGCCTACGCTAGTACCTTGCGAGAAACTGGCAATCCAAAAGCAGCAGTACAAGTTTTGGAAGGACAGTTACAGAGTTCCAAAAGTCTCGACAAATTAGCGATTGAAACGCGTTCAGAACTTGCCAAGGCGTATGTTGCTAATCAACAGTCACAGCAAGCTTTTGCGGTATTGGAGCCAATAAAAAATAGACCAGAGGCGATTTTACCTTTAGCACGTTCTCTCAATGAGATTCGTTCCTCAAGCAATAACCCTGCCATAGCACAGCAAGTTGCAACTTTGTACCGTCAGGCGATCGCCAACTCTCCCAACCCCTCGCCCGCCTTGTTGCGAGAAACCGCTGATGTTTTCACCGGCTTACCTCAAGGAGAGCAAACAGCACTACAACTTTATCGCCAAGTGGCTCCACAGTTCCCGAATGATAAAAGTTTAGTGGTGCGGCAGTTAGTCCTAGAGAATAAATTGGGACAACTTGGCAAAAGTGACTTAAAAAGGCGTTTGGTCGCTGAAGTTAACCCCCTACCCTCAGATCCGGCGCAATTGCAACAGATCGCTCTTGCTCTATCAGACGTTGATGCCCCTGATCCAGAACTGTTGCCTTTATACCAAACTCTTTCACCAAGGGTAAACGTACCATTTTTAAATTTCCGCATCGCTCAGATTTATCTACAACAGAATGACACAAGTAACGCAAGACAAGCTTTGGCAGCTTATACAGCAACACCAGAAGGAGCCAAAAGCCTTGCACCCCAATTGCTAGCAGCAGAAATTGAGCGACGGGAGGGCAACTTAGAAGCCAGTGCTCAACGTTTCCAAGCTGTATTGACAACTAAGTCAGGAGGTGATGACATTACTGATGGAGCTTTACGTGGACTCGCAGGTGTACGAATACAACAAAAACGGTTTGATGAAGCTTTGACAGCTTATGACCAATTGATCATCCGTCAACCACAAAATTTGACAACTCAGTTTGGACGAACCAGTATCGCCTATCAAGCCAAGAAGATTTCTGAACAGGAGGCGAATGCTTTCCTCAATAATTGGTTAGCGACACAACCTGCAACGAATGCACCTCCAGAACTTTTTAGTTTAGTAGGAACATTGCCAGCTCAACCACAGCGTGAACCTCTGTATAATTATTTAGCTCAAGTTGACCCAAGTTACTTGCCAGTGCAACTGCGTCTGGTACAAGTTATAGCAAAACGCAATCCCACTCAAGCGCAAGCACGGGTGAAACAGTTGATTGCTCGTCTCCCTAAAGACGCGAACACGTATCAGTTACAAGGAGATTTGGCACGAGCGATTGGTGATTTGGATTTGGCTGGCAAGGCGTACGAAAATATCTTGGCACAGCAACCAGATAATATAGATGCCCTTGCTGCTTTAGGAGGAATTCGTTTTGAACAACGGCGCTTTGATTCTGCACGGCAAATTTACTCTCAAGTTGTAGCACAGAAGCCACAAGATAAGGATGCACGTCGCGCCCTTGCTGGCTTAAGTGCTATTGCTGATCAGCCCTTAACAGCGCTGACACAGCTTGAGCAACTCGAAGTAGAACAAATTTCCCAAGGCGCAAGCGATGCTGAAGTTTCTCGTCAAAGGCAGCAAATACAAGAAGATTTCTTGCAACGACGTGGCTTTCAACCCTCTTGGGAGAACTATGAGCGCAGAGGGAAATGAGAGAGGGTAAAACACGGAGATTTGCCCTTATTTCTACATCTGTTTGTGTTCCCTAAGTCTCCGTGTCCCCTTTGTTCTCTGTTAAAGAATGCGATACCTAGCAAATTCAGCAGTTATTGTTAGCATGATTGTTCTCAACTCCTGTAATTTAGGTTACTCAGTGATAAAGACGAAAGTATCGGATGACAAGACTCCGGTAGAGACAGTTCTGCCATTGAATGGTAGCGAAAGCGAAAGTAGCTCTAAGTATGTCGCTGCTTTACCGAAATCCATTCCTAACCGGGACTTACTGGCTCAAAGCTGGGAAGTCTATCGCCGGAGATTTATTCAGGGTGATGGTAGAGTTATCGATTATGAAGCGGGCGATCGCTCTACAAGTGAAGGTCAGGCATATGCCATGCTACGAGCAGTCCTGATTGATGATCCTGCCACTTTTGCTACTACCTTGAACTGGGGAGAAAATAACCTCCAACGACAAACGAATGGCAAACGGACAGACAACTTGTGGGCTTGGCAATGGGGACGAAATGCAGATGGAAAGTGGGGTGCGATCGATGGTAACTTTGCCAGTGATGGCGATATTGATGCGATTACCGCTTTGATTCTTGCCTCCAGGCGTTGGAATCGTCCTGAATATCTCAATTTGGCAAAAGCAAAACTGCAAGATTTGTGGAATCTTTCCATTGTAGTAGGACACCAAGGAAAGCTCTATTTGCTGCCTGGTCCTGCACCAGCATTTGTTCCGAATGCTTCTACCCTTTATCTCAACCCCTCTTATTTCGCTTCCTATGCTTTTCGGCTATTTGCTCAAGTTGATCCAGAACACGATTGGTTGAGTTTAGTCAATACAAGTTACGAAGTTTTAGAAAAATCAGCGCCACTTTCTGCTGTCGGGTTACCGAGTGATTGGGTGGCTCAATATACCAAAATAGGAAAATACCAACCCTTGCCGCAGACAAGCCAACTTCAGAGTTTGTATGGCTTTGATGCTTATCGAATTTGGTGGCGCTTGTCGCTGGATGTGGCATGGTTCAATTCACCCCAAGCGCGGCGTTATCTCCAGACAAATAGTAAGTATCTGCAACAGCAGTGGCGTGAGCGATCGCGTTTACCAGCACGCATCGATCTACAAGGCAAAGGATTGGTGGATTATGAAGCGACAGCACAATACGCGATGCTTTACGCAGCTTGGCAGTTCGTAGAACCACAACTAGCGAAGGAGTTACTTGAGAAAAAAGTGCTACTTCAATACAAACAAGGCATTTGGGATGATAAATCCGCTTACTATACGCAGAATTTGGCTTGGTTAGGTCTGTTGTCTCCTTCTGTAGTTCCCCAGCAACTACTCAAGAAGTAGCAAAAGATTTTTCTTGATTGATTTTCTTATTAAAAATAGTGTTCCCTTTTATAGTGTTCTTTTTTATAGTGTTCCCTTTTGAGTTCAATAAATAACAAGTTTTAAGTGGGTACATCTCGCCAACCAAACTCACACAAATCACAACCACAAAACCAGAAAAAATCCTACTATCCCTGAAGTGACACCGTCATATGAAGTCGTTGTTTCATCCTTCCAAAATCAGCACAAAAGCAATTATTTTGACTTTTTGCTTGTTACTGTTTCCTACTTCATTACCAAACGCTCAAGCTCGTAGCGAAGAAGGTTTACTAGAGGATAACTCACAAAAAAATAGTGAAATTTATCAGCGGCAAAAGTCTTCTGAAAAAAAGCAAACTATTTTGTTGGCTCAAGCAAAAAAACCCAAAGTCGATAGCCTAGAAGAAGAAGAAAAAGAAGACACAAGCGAAAACAAAAAAGAGGCTGATGATCCAAAGAATTTGATAACGTACAACCTGGAATTTAACCGCAGTCCGATTGTCGGCAACCGTATGCGTCTACGAGGACTGAATGCGGAAGCCCGCCTTGGCTTTAACCGTCCTCGTGGCTGGAAAATCGGAAAGCTTCAAGCTTTAATTAAATTCCAGCACTCACCATCACTGTATGCCAACCGTTCTAATCTAACGGTATTTATCAATGACACTGCCGTAGGCAGCATATCGCTCAACCGTAAACAGTCCCAAGTTGGTCAGGTGCTGATCAATAATATTGATCCTAAGCTGCTTCAGGACTACAACGAAATCAAGTTTGTTGCTCAGCAAAATACATCACAACAATGTACTGACCCTCATGATCCTAATTTGTGGACGGATATTCTGCCAGATTCCAAATTAATTTTCGGTTTCAAAAGGCAGCCAATTCCTCTCAACTTTACCCGCTATCCCTATCCTTTCTTTGATCAACTCGGCTTAGAAACTAACAATATTGTTTACGTCCAACCAAATCAAGTCAATCAATATTGGTTGACAACAAGCGCTCGTTTGCAAGCGGCATTTGGTAGATTTGCAGATTTTCGCCCCATAAAAACGAGCTTGGTATCTGATATAAAGAGTGTAAAACCTGAACAGCGGTTAGTGATCATTGGCACTCCGAGTGAGCAGCCAGCTTTAACCTCTTTGAAATTACCTCTTTCTATAGCTGGTACTCAAATTCTCGATATCAATCAAAAACCTATACCAGAAGATACAGGAGTGCTGATCGCAGCGACGACAAAAGAAAAAGATGGTACACCTATCTTAATTGCGACTGGTAATGGACCAAAGGGTGTGGCAAACGCAGTACAGTTTTTGGTGCAGCCAGACTTGCGAAAAACGGGAACAGGTTCAATCATTTTTGTCAATAAAGTTAAAGAAGCGACAACACCTGAACCTCGACAATGGCCTCGTTATATTCCAGAAGAAAATAATTTTAGACTCAGCGACATAAGAACTCCACTCAATAATGAAGGTTTTGGTGATGTGACTGTGCGTGGTTCAGCAACAGCGCCTGTTACAATTGATTTCCGCACTTTACCTGATGACAGATTTTTGCGTGGCAGTTCCATGAACCTAGTTTACAGCTATGGTCCACAGATGAACCCGAGAACCTCTGCGCTCGAAGTGTTACTCGACGGCAGATACATTGGCGGGACACGTCTGACTTCAGATTCTGGAGAAACCCGCCAAACCTTGAAAGTTGATTTACCAGCAAGCTTGTTGCAGTCCAACTCTCAACTCCAAGTGTTCTTCCGGATGAATCCCAAAGAACCATTTGACAAGCAAAAATGTCTGAGCGCAGCAGATCAACAGTTAATAGGTACACTTCATGCTGATACAAGCTTCGAGTTAAAACGGGAACCTTCTGTACAACTTCCAGATTTAAAGTTGTTGCAATTTGGTTTTCCGTTTGCTGCACCTCAGGATTTATCTAGAACGGCGATCGTCTTGCCACAAAACCCATCTAATACAGATATACTCACCTTGCTAGCATTGAGCGAACGTTTGGGACGGCTGAGTCAAGCAGAGTCTATCAAATTCCAGGTTTATACGCCAGAATCAATTCCTGACTCAGTTCGCAAGAATGACCATCTTGTGGGAATTGGTACGCGGGATAAATTTCCTTTTCCGGAAGTCTTTAGATCCACTGGCTTTAACTTGAGTCAAGGATTCTCTCGCGTATTAGCTCAAGGTACGATTCAAACTCCACAGGATTCACAAGGTTTGATTAAGCAAATTGTTTCCCCTTGGAGTAACGAGCACGTCATTCTGGCTTTAACAGCTCAGACAGAAACTGGTTTACAGCGAGTACGACAAGTGGTTGAGCAAGACCCGTTGTTCTTCCAATTAAAGCAGGATACAGTGCTAGTTGGTAGCGATAATAACAATCCATCTCCCTACGATACAGGCGATTATCAACTACAGTTTATCCGTAGTGCTCCCTCAAAAACTCGTGTAGAAAATACCAATTTACTCAGTAAGACATCGCGCTTGCTGCAAGAAAATTGGCTCCTGCTACCTATCGGTATTGTAGGTGTCTCGCTTTTACTTTATGGAATTATTCAGTTGTATCTCAAGCGCCTTGCTGGTGCTGATAGGAATTAATTGTCACGGCCGATACACGCGGATCTAACAGACAATTCTCTGCATTTATCTGCGGTTGAAATCCCAATTTGAAAATCTAAAATCCAAAACCGAAAAATGTCTTCTTCATCAAATTCCCCTAATCGAGGGCGTTTTAACTTAAGTCGATGGCTCATTGATCTCACGCCCCGATTTTTTGACCGCGCTTTAGAAAATGTGGGTGCCAAACAGTTTAAGTGGCTTGTTTTGCTGCTTCTGGTTCTTTCAGTTCCACTGATGATTGCCCCCCTACGAATCTGGCAACAAGCAGTCATTGGCTTGTTTTTGGTAATACTTGGTCAATTGATCATGCGAGCTGAGGATCAAGAGTCTTCTGCGGAAACTAGCCAGTATTATCACTTATTTATGGTGTGGCTGAGTTTGGTAACAACGTTGCGTTATTTGTTTTACCGCACAAGTTACACTCTTAACTTTGATGGCTTGCTTAACAGCATTGTTTGCTTATTTCTGTATGCTGCTGAACTGTACGCTGTTCTCACCTTGGTACTGGCTTATTTTCAAACCCTAAGAATCAAAGAACGTCAGCCGGTTAGTCTTTCTAACATCCCTCAAGAAGAATGGTTCAATGTCGATATTTACATTCCCACCTTCAACGAAGATGTTGAAATTGTTCGCAAGACTGCTTTATCAGCAATAGCTTGCGATTATGCCCCTGGTAAAAAAATGATTTATGTCTTAGATGATGGTCGTCCAGAAAGGTACCAAGAAAACGACCCACGTCGAGAGAAGTTCCGGGCAAGACGAGAACAGATCCGGCTAATGTGTGAAGAAATTGGTTGCACCCACATGACGCGGGACAACAACAAGCATGCTAAGGCAGGTAATATCAACAATGCCTTTAACAAAACTGATGGTGACTTAGTTTTGATTTTAGACTGCGACCATATCCCCTCGCGTCAATTTCTGCTGAATGCAGTAGGCTTTTTCTACGATCCAAAGGTATCGTTTGTCCAAACCCCCCACTGGTTCTATAATCCCGACCCCTTTGAGCGCAATTTGCTCACTCGTGGTAGCATCCCTGTAGGTAATGAACTGTTTTATAAAGTGCTGCAAAAAGGCAATGATTTTTGGAATGCTGCCTTTTTCTGCGGTTCAGCAGCTATAATTCGCAAGTCCCACGCCTTGGAAGTTGGGGGAATTGCGGTTGAAACTGTGACAGAGGATTGTCACACAGCACTACGGTTGCACTCTCGCGGTTACAAGTCTGTTTATTACGACAAAATCATGGTAGCTGGCTTAGCACCAGATACGTTCTCTTCCTATGTCGGTCAACAAGTGCGCTGGGCTAGGGGTATGGCGCAGATTCTGCGACTGGAAAACCCTCTGTTTAATCCCTGGCTGAAATTAACGATTCCTCAACGGATTTGTTATTTCAGTGCGACTTCGCACTTCTTATATGGATATCCCCGACTGGTGTATGCAGTTGTTCCCACCTTGTTCTTATTGTTTGGTATCAATCCCATCCGAGGTCTAGGTTTGGAAACTCTGGCATACGCCGTACCACACATTCTTCTGGCTTTATTCACCAACCATCTCATTTACAAAAACGTCCGGTTTTCTTTTTGGAACGAAATTTTTGAATTTGTTATGGCTTTCCAAGCGGGGTGGGTGACGATGTTGGCGCTGATCAACCCCAAACTTGGTTCATTTAACGTGACTGACAAAGGAGTGAGTATTAGCAAACGTACCTTTGACTGGCAGTCAATGCGTGGTCTAATAGTCGTGAGTGTGTTTGTTAGCGCTTCCTTATTTGCTGTTCCCTACTGGTTGCTACTTCGTCCAGAGGATTGGCAAGCAGTTTTAGTCAATACCTTGTGGTCAGGTTTTAATTTGATTCTGCTGATCGCAGCATTACTGGTTGGCTTTGAACAGCCGCAAGTGCGTGCTTCTCACCGTTTGCAGCGACGCCTTAATGTGGTTATTACTAGTGGTAACTACACATTTAGGGGCGAAACAGTCAATATCTCAGAAACTGGAGCGTTGATTTCTTTAGAATCTTGGCCTAATTTACCAGATGAAGTTGATGTTGAGATCATGGGAGATTTTACTGCTCGTGTCTCCCTCACAGCAAGGGTTGTGCGAGTTTCTCCTGTAAGTGATGAAAAGACGCTTTTGGCAATTGACTTTGTCAGTCCTAACCGCGCCCAAATGGATAATTTAATCCTGATTTTGTATTCTGATGTACGAGAGTGGTATTCTCAGAAGCGGGAGTCTGTAGATCAACCAATGACTTCTCTTGGCTTCCTTGCTACCAGTCTGACTCGCTCTTTTCGGGATCTCAAACCCATCATCCGTAACCAGGTACGCAAACGGGTGAGTGCCGTTGGTGAACTTTACTGGGATGGTCATTTCTTCCCTGGAATTGCCACAGAACTAGGGGTAACAGGTTTACGGCTGGAAATGCGGAGTAAAAAATCCAAATCCGGTAATAGACTGCTTGGACAAGAAGACTTGCACAAGATGCGAAATCTCAAACCACTCGTTGGTTTGCTGTTGAGTCGAGAGGAGGGGAATCCCTCACCTAGTAAGTTGGTTGCTGAAATTTTTGTGGTGAAAGAAGAGATAGATGACAGGATTGTCATTGATTTAAATTTTCCGACAGAATTCAAGCAACGCCAAGGTACTAAAATTAAACAGCTTTTGCAAGTGTTGTAGAAGAGGTTATTGTCAAGTGCCTACACTGCATACTTTATGTAGAGTGTAGGCTTCCAGTTTCGCCCACCCTCCGGGCGTTGGAAACCCAACCAAGAGCGCTGGTCTCACGGTTGCTGCCTTTAAATAATTTTGTGGCAAGAAGGGAGTAGAATATCTCCAATACTTCATCTTTTTTCAGTTCTTAACAAATCATTGCAAATCAAATGCGTTTATGCAATTTGTAGAAAAGTTATTATTACTTATGAGTTTTGTCAGCAAGCATGACTACTAAACCTAACTAATAACCGTTTTCAACTTTCTTTATGACAACAGAAATAAATATTCCTTCTTTAGCCAATATTGAGTACATTCCATATATTGACGATAATGGTCAATTGCCAGAACAATTGCAAGGTAAAATTGGAGTATACGCAATTTTTGATCAAGAAAAAGTGTTGCAGTTTGTAGGATATTCCCGTGATGTTTATCTCAGCTTGAAGCAGCACTTAGTACGTCAACCCAAAAATTGTTATTGGGTGAAAGCTGAAACAATTGAACGTCCTAATCGTACGATTTTAGAAAAGATAGAGCAAACTTGGATTGCTGAAAATGGCACTGTCCCTACTGGAAATCAAGATAATAAAGACAAGTGGACGCAAGCGATAGATGCCAAAGCAACCATGACGCCTGAAGAACAGGCAAATTATAACAATCCTGCCAATGATGAAATAGCGCAAACTAAAATCATTAAAAATGTGGCACGTCGCGTAGAAGCTGAAATCATAGCAGTTTTAGAATTACGTGGTTTACAAACACAAATTCGCTTTCATCCTAAGTTGAAAGAAAACGGCTTGTTGGATTTGAAATAAGACCGTTGCATATTTACTGTAACTGACTGTAGAGGTATCAGGTATAGGGGGTCATTACCCACATTTACTAAGATGTATGGTCTGATGTTTCCGTCGCCTAATGTGGCATTTTGGCAACCAGATTGATTTTGTGAGCAGTATTGTAGCTGTTAATAGGTGATTGCACCAAAAAGCAATCAGAAAGCTAAAACTCCTCTTTTCGGTTAATGACGAGCCTCGTACTGTACGATACTAAATCAGTATTAATCGTTATGCTTTCATGGTTTGCATCCTCCCCAGGCTTGTCACCTGGGGATTTCTTTGGTCAATTTAACTTGTACGAGATTTAACTAGTAATGATGTTAAATTTTTTCATCTAGTTTCTTTTTTCCTGTTCTTCTTTTTTAGGGATGTAAATGTGAACAAGAAAATTCAGATCATCGGGGAGCATCATGTGAATATGGACGATGAACGCGGTAGTGGTAGATTTTGCTTAGAGGTGTTGAGATTAGCTAATCTGTACTTCACCAACAAAGTATCTGTGTGGGATTCCAGTTTTGCTGTAAAGGGCAGTGCTCTTTCTGGTAACTTGCAAACATCATCCTCTCAACCGACAAACAAGCAAATTTCTCTCTCAAGTGCTTTGGAACTCAAACAACCAGGAATCTTATTCTGTGCTTGGCAAAGGATTCAACAAAATTTTGCAGCAATTCCCGTTCTGTTTACAAATAATTTCGGGATTTCGGCATTGGTTGCGGAGTTTTTCCAAAAAAGGGTTCAAACCCCTCTCTCTGATATGAGCAATATGGGTCTAATATCAATTTAGAGAGTTTATTGGAGAGTTTGTTTTTGCAGTAGTTACAAAATCTATAATCTATCACTAGCCATGAAGTACCTTTGGCGGTGGGTTTCCAGTTCGGTTTGGTTTGATGCAAGTATACTAGTTTGTCGCAAGACACCATGTTGATAGTGGCTTGTAGAAAATGCTCTTAATATTTAGTTGAGAAGCTCTAATAAGGGTTTTTAAAGAAACTCTAACTCACGAGCCACATAGTTGCGTTATCAAATCGTGGACTTTTTTCCAGTTAGCAATAGTTAATAACAAGAAAATTTAGATTCAACCAATGCCTCTAGTTTTTCTAGACTAGATTGCTGTTTTTGTCTGAAGTTTTTAAGGTTGATTCTGGTTACTTGTTGACGTACATATTAGCACGTTCAAAGACAAAACGATCAACACTTTTTGGTGTGAGTTGGAAAATAATTATCAGGCAAGCACTACCAACTAGCGCCTTGCATAAATATTTGCCTTTTCCTTAAATCAGTGCCACCTGTCAGCCACACTCGCTGTATGCGTATGGTGAGACAAGCTGCTGCTTTGAGGGAAACCTTAAAAGTAGGCTAGTGGCTTAGAACTGCTACCACTGAGCGAAACCTTACGTGATAACTGGTAAAGTGACATGTTCATCGCTTCATTCATGCAAGTATGAATTGTGTGAATAGAGGTAAGCTTTTGTCTGGCACTACCTTTTGTCAGTGCGAAGTCCAGAAATTATGCTTGTAAAAAATCTGAACATCTGCTGATTACAACGACAGTATCTATCGATTACAAAAGAAGCAGACATGAATCAGTTGATGACAACTGTATCAATTCGTGTCTTATGGATGTCATAGGAGGTTTTCTTGTTAAAGCGACAAACTAAAACATACCGCACAGCACTTGCACCGTGGGCTGTTGTTCAGTTGGTTTCACCAACCGAGCGAATTGTGATGAATCGATTCCGCAGCCGCAGTGATGCCGATGGTCATCTTACAATTTTGCAGCGGCTGATGCCACAAGCTGATTTACGAGTGATTGTTGACGTAGAGCAAGACAATTAAAAAATTTCGACATTACTTACAGATCTAGGAACGGATACCTAAACGCTGTATAATCCAATGATGAGAAAACTGCCATCTTCCGTAATTCCCTCTTGCACTTGGAGTCGTCCCATCGGTTTAGGTTGGGACGAACCTTACACAGTCCGTTATGCCAGCAATATTGATGATGGTTCTTGGCACGGTATGCCTTTGGGCGGTTTTGGTGCAGGTTGTATTGGTCGTTCCTCACGGGGAGATTTTAATTTGTGGCACATTGACGGCGGTGAACATGTATTCAAAAACATCCCCGCGTGTCAATTCAGTGTATTTGAATCTTTTGGCTCATCCTCGCAAGCCTGCGCTTTGTGTACTGAACCTCCTGAAGACGCAAGCCTTAGAACATGGCAGTGGTATCCGGGAAGTAAGAAAGTAGGGAGAGAAGAAAACAGTGAGGAAGTGAAACAAACTTCTGTGACTCCCTCATCACCCCAATCCCAAACGGGAACTTATCACGCTCTATACCCTCGTAGCTGGTTTGTTTATCAAGGGGTGTTTCAAGCAGAGTTAACCTGTGAGCAATTCTCTCCTATTTGGGCAGGAAATTATCAACAAGCAAGCTATCCAGTCGCGGTGTTTCTGTGGACTGCACACAACCCAACTCATGCACCTATTAGTCTTAGTATCATGCTGACTTGGGAAAATATGGTTGGCTGGTTTACTAATGCTGTGAAATCTCCTCTGGTTCGGGTGCGGGATGATGGAAGCCCAGTTTATGAGTATCAGCCACGTTTAGGCGAAAGTCAAGGTAATTTTAACCGGATAGTTGAAAACAACGAAAGTATTGGATTGTTGTTGGAGCCGGTTAATATGACTGAACCCCCTCAAGAAGGAGAGGGACAGTGGTGTATTGCTACTCGCAAACAACCAAATGTTGAAGTCCAGTACCACACGCGTTGGAATCCAGTTGGGACTGGGGAAGAAGTCTGGCAAAGCTTCGCCCAAGATGGCTCTTTGCCTAATCACGTCGATAATACTCCAGCAGCAGAAGGTGAACAGATAGGGGTGGCTCTTGCTGTACGTTTCACTCTTCAACCAGGCGAAACTCTCGAAATTCCCTTCGCACTGACTTGGGATTTGCCGATCACAGAATTTGCCGCCGGGACTACATATTATCGCAGATATACCGACTTTTTTGGTAAAAGTGGAAAGAATGCTTGGACAATAGCATCCACCACTTTAGCAGAATATCATGTTTGGCAACAACAGATTCAATCTTGGCAACAGCCAATTATTGAGCGCCAAGACTTGCCAGACTGGTTCAAAATGGCTCTGTTTAATGAGCTTTATGATCTGACCAGTGGTGGAACTCTCTGGAGTGCGGCAAGCGATCGCGACCCTGTTGGTCAGTTTGCCGTATTAGAGTGCTTAGATTACCGCTGGTATGAAAGTTTGGATGTGCGGCTTTATGGTTCTTTCGCCCTCTTGATGCTGTTTCCAGAACTAGAGAAGGCGGTGATACGTGCCTTTGCACGAGCAATTCCCAGTTGTGACGAGACACACCGTATTATTGGCTACTATTACGTGATTGGTGCGGAAAGTCCGATGGCAGTTCGTAAAACCGCAGGCGCTACACCTCACGATTTAGGTGCACCAAACGAACATGTCTGGGAGAAAACAAATTATACAAGTTATCAAGATTGCAATCTTTGGAAAGATTTAGGTTGTGATTTTGTATTGCAAGTGTACCGAGACTTCCTGCTGACAGGTGCTGACGATGTGGAATTCCTGGCAGAGTGTTGGAATCCTGTTGTGCAAACTCTAGACTACCTGAAAAGGTTTGATAAAGATGAAGATGGTATTCCGGAAAATTCTGGCGCGCCTGACCAAACTTTTGATGACTGGCGCTTGGTAGGAGTCAGCGCTTATTGTGGTGGGTTGTGGTTGGCGGCAATGGAAGCGGCGATCGCCATTTGCGATATTTTATTAAACTCCATAGATCAAAAGGAAAACACCTCTACACAGGAGTGCGATCGCCCTTGGAAAGCATCCATTGACATAGAGGAATTGGTTCAACAAAAGTCTATCTACGAAACTTGGCTGACACAATCTCGCCCTATTTACCAAGAAAAACTCTGGAATGGGCAATACTATCGACTGGATAGTGAGAGTGGATCTGATGTGGTTATGGCAGACCAGTTATGTGGGCAATTCTATGCTCGTTTGTTGGGTCTACCGGATATTGTACCTGTTGAGTGCATCCTCTCTGCTTTAAAAACTGTTTACGATGCTTGTTTCCTCAAGTTTTACGATGGGAAGTTCGGTGCTGCTAACGGTGTTCGTCCTGATGGTTCCCCAGAGAACCCCAACGCAACTCATCCCTTGGAGATTTGGACGGGAATAAATTTTGGATTGGCGGCTTTTCTTGTGCAAATGGAAATGAAGGATGAAGCTTTTAGGATTGTATACGCTGTCGTGCAGCAAATTTATGAGAATGGGCTACAATTCCGCACACCTGAAGCTATCACTGTTGTTGGTACTTTCCGTGCTAGTACTTATCTTCGTGCTATGGCAATTTGGGCAATTTATTTGCTCATTGATTAGCCATAGGTTACAGGTTAGGGATTTTTACCTGCTGCCTATTTTCTATGCGAAATTAACATTTTATACCTAACAATTCAAGTCGTTTTTATCTGTCAGACAATATTTTTTCACCTCTTTCCGGACTTGAGCTACTAACTCCAGAAGTATTATTTAGGACTGCTCTTATAATATATCGATTCACACCGAGTTTTAAGGGCTTATAAGTAGGGAGTTACTGTTGAACAATCTAAAAACTAGTAGCTTGAAATACATGAAAAACTAGTAATGTAGAGAAATGTTTACAGATGACAAGTTTCCGGGTAGGGAGTTTCTTTCAATTCAAAATTGCTGTAAATCTTTTTTGAAAGGCTTCTCAATCTTTTCGCTTCAACACAAAACAACATTGTCCAGTTTATTTAAACACACAGACGAAACGATGAATATATTTTCGTCGTGAACAGTTCACTGAGAACAGAAATTTATAGGTAAAGAGCAGTTCTTTCCAAGGTTCAGAGTTCAAAAGCTGCTGAAACCATAGCAAATATTGATTTTTACCAACAAGCAATTCATCTGTGCCCTTGAATGATCCGGTTATGGCGTCGCTATCTTTTTATTCAACAACAGAGTTCATCAGATTGTGGTGCAGATTATCTGGCGATGATTAGCTGTTGTAGTGGTAAATGTTAGTCGCGATCGTTGCTTGAAACGCCACTTGCTAGCCAGCGCCAGTACGTCTGTGTAATTCCTACAGACAGACTACACCAAAGTGTAGCCTGTCATAAACATACTTCAAGGGTTTTAAGGATAGCAAATGGCGTGTGATTAGTGTGAAATATTTTCCCTTCTACACGGCTTCTTTACATCCTACTCAGTACTAAGAAACAACTGAACTGTGTAGCGTCAAAATTTCAAATAAATACAAGTATTTTTTAAATTTAGCGAGCAGCATATTGTACGACTTCTCCTTTTTGACTGAAAAATTCAAGAAATCTACACAGTCGCACTATGCTACTTTTGCTTTCTCAAATACCTTAGACAGTGTTTGGTTGTAATTAAGACAGTCTATCTCTAAGAAGTCTTAAAATTTTACCATGAATATGTCATGTCATCAGAATATATCAGCATTATTTTAAGATTTTTTGTGCCAAGTCCATAACAAACTCATCGTAGATTTGGATTTGCCTGTGAAAATGAAAATTTAACTATGTGGTGGATCTTAAGTGAGATAACGATAACAATATGTTTTCCGGCAATTGTAAAAAATATTCTCACGAATTCTCTCTAGTAAAGATTGTCTAAATGCTACTTTTGCTGATATATTTTGAAAGTATTAGAACATTTACTCACATCTCAAATCTAGATACTTCTTGAGGAGATAAAAGCCTTACATTCAGTGTGTATGAGGGGTATTACCCCCTAATATCTAACACTTTAGACAGAAAACGTAAAGTTGATAAAAATTGAGTTAATCTAGAAAGATAATCGAAATAACGTTGAAAAAAAATAATTTAGGAGATGACATTTACGGCAAAAAATAGTATAAATACGAATATGGGGATTAAGGATTAGGGATGCTTAATTTTTCTCATCAACCCTAAAAAGTATGCTATTTTACTTAATGACTCCTAATTATTTGGTATAAAAATGGAAGTTAGTTGTAACAGAAACAAATAACTTAATTAGGGGAGAGTAAAATTTTAAAAAGATAAAATTGCATCTACGGAAAGCCACTAGAAAATTTTTCAGAGCAGATATATAACATGGATAAGGTAAATTAAGTTCTCTGGTAAAGTAAGCAAAAGTTACAGTCGATAACTCACCAGCAACTGAGTGGTCTGGAAATCAAAATTGTAAGTTTAATAACCCTCTATTGTATTGTGTCCGTCTGTAGAAATTGCTTTTCTAAAAACTAGCTGCTGAATTTCATCGAAACATAACATCATTCCGGCTTAGCAGCAAAAAGACTTGAATAGAAAGTCAGGTTTGGGATCATCAGGACAGATCATGAACAGTATCATCAGGTCAAATGCAGTGGAAACCTTAAGCACAACAGAGAATACAGGGATAAATTTTCATAAGTTGTATCCCTGCTGTGATTCGGTTTCACAAACAGCATTCATCTACGCAAATCATTTAACTTCAATAAAAGAGGCTTTACCAAAAGCACCTATAGAGACACGCTTCCCGAGGGTTACAAAGCCTCAAATAGCAAATAAAAATGCAGGATATTGCTCTACATCCTTAGAGACATTGCTTGATCAACTACCTTTAACCGTTGCTCATTTAGTCACGTTGAGGAGCATAACTTTTTTTACAACGGTTGTTGTTTGGGCGTGGACAGGAAAGATTCAACAGGTCAGTCATGTTCGAGAAAAATTTGTAGCACTAGATTCGCCTCACAAACTTCAGCTACAAGATCTGAGCAAAGTCCTTAAGACTGGAGTTAAAGAAGTTCAAGAGTTCAAAACAGGTCAGGTTGTTGCAGAATTTGACACAGAGCCTTTGCTTTCAAAAGTTGAAGTGCAAAACCAAGATTTAGCACCCGACCAAACACACTTCAACCACATCAAAGATTTGATGGCTCGAACTCGAACACTTGCTCAAACTCGTGCATTAGCCAGAGCAGAAGAGAGCAAAGCTGGCTTAGGAGCATCAGATAAACTCGAACCACAAAACGCAGAAATGCCAACACAGCCTACAGAACGACTAAACCAAAGGCAGATTCAGCAATTGGTTATGGGAATGACTAACTTGCAAAATAAAAAAGTGCAAATCAATCTTGATGCATTTAGAAAGGTCGATTTCAGTACTAGTTAAAAAAGCTACATCTATTCTCTCAACACCAAAACTCCCAGCCGCTGCAAAATAGTTCCCTATCGCCCTATCACTGATATTTCCTTTAAAGCAATGCAATATCTGCAAACAGGCAAGAACAGTTGATATACCTTCAATTGAACACAAATAACCAAAGAAACTGATCAGCTAATTTACTTTCACAACAACACAAATACCATGAACCAAAATATGTCTTGCAGTCATCAGTTAGATAAAAAACTTCCTCCAGAACAATTCGACCAAGTCGTTGAGGCTATTCTTGCTGGTAAGTATTCCTGGGCTTGTGTTCTTATGCTACGTTTTGCAGGCTACAATCCTCTACATTACATTCCCTACCGTACTTACAACCGACTGCTTAAAGAAAATTCTCATGTTAGTAGGTCAAATCAACAGGAAAACGAAAATCTCAAAGTTACTAATATCTCTTCTGACAAAAGGTCCCAAAGCCATCTCACATCAACTAACTGCCTCAGCAAAATTAAAGATAGACCATTACTTGAGGTGGTTGGTAAGAAATAAACAAAAACCCGTGGTGGGAATTTGGAACAGTGGTTAACAACACAAGTGGACGAATATGAATCCACCAGTCCTGAAATGGCTTCAGAACAAGTTAATCTTTTCTCTTAAATTCTGTAAATTCAATTACACACTTGCTGGAGTCAATAGATTCACAAAAGACACATCTTTGGGTTGTTTAGTATCTGCCATGCTGATTTACAGCGATTTTCATCTATTTGAACCACTATTTTTTATAGGGGTACAAGGCATTGCGCCCCGGAGAGTGTGGTTTATTTACCCGAAAACTGCTGTAATATCTATAGCATGGCGGTTTTGAAGTTAAAAACCGAAGTTGTGGAGCAAAAATCTCACCCCTGTCCCCTTATGCCCAATGCCCTATGCCTTAAAGGCAAGCTACTTTGCGAACGTGGGAACTCGGAGTACCCGTCTTTTTGCCTAACAGAGGGTGTCCGTGAGGGCGGAGTAAGCTGATACGTACTTGGTTAAAAATCTAGAGTTTCTCTAAGTTTTAAACTTTAACTGATCCATATTCTGCTATGGATAACTTGATAAGTAACTACGCAATTTAGATAACTGACAGCTTTTTATTTTAAATATGCCAAAGTGGCATATTGATACAACCTATTTTGTATAAATTATAAATAACATCAAAGAAATCGATTGATGCCTAAAATTTATTCTAAAGGAGAGAAGAAATGATTATATATAATTTTTCTTAACTGTTAAATATGTCGAATCTGTTGCCGAAATCGTCAGCATCTTGTAGAGTATATAACTTCTACACGTAGACCAACAGATCCAAAGTTGCAAATGGTGGTTCTTTTTCACAAAAAGTCTCAGCAAAGAGAAATTGGAGTGGTATCTTCCCCCAATCCAAAGATGTAAGGCTGCTACCTAATCTATTCTAGGTTGTAGCAAAGCTGACAGAACTTTTAGTGTGAAAAACGAAATAGCAACACCAGACTGTTGTCAAGGCTTGTAGAACTTATAGTTTTTTCTTACTTGTGTGTGAATAAGTGTCATCCTACTCCTCCCAAAATAGGACTGTCACTGCGCAAGTTTACTTGTAATTTATGTAGAAATCACTGGAAGCTCAAACGATAAGTTAGCTTCCAGTTTTTGTTTTAATACGGTTCGCTTAAAGCTAAAAACACTGAAACAATCTAGATTGAGCAGGACACTTGTGTGCCAAAAGTTGTCTGTTGCTTACGTTTCCTCCCAAGCGCACAACCCCATAAGTCTTATCAAAAAGAACTCAGAACTCAGAACTGAGGAATCAGAATAAGAAAGAAAGAAAGACAAGCGCATAAATTGTAGAGTTCAGCGAACGGAAGTCTTTGAGTTTAAAACCCCACCGTCTATACGGTCGCCAGTACTGCGGGAGGGCTTTAATGAGCTTTGTCGAAGGGTAACCCTGGTGCAGGATAAGAGCGTTGTATTCAATTGGTTGGGTGCTGCACCGATCCAATCATATTGCTGGGTTCTGCCTTCTGACAACTGAATTCTTCTTCAAGTATCTGGGCTTTAGGCAGTCGCAAAGGCGCGGGAAACTCATCATTCGCACGCTCCGTTTCTTCCAGAGGGAAAATGCCTAATGCTATCGTCTGGGAAGCGGCTCAAAGGGTGTCTACAAGCCGGGACATGCACCGCAGGTGTATTCAACGAGGGTTTAGTCAAGGAGATAGGCTACCAGCCCTTCCTCGGAACTGCTCACTGTCTCACCACTACGTACGTACCGCTACATACGTAGGCATCTAGAAAGAAGCCAGGCTGAGAGCAGATTCACTTGAGGCAACCTGTGCTAGTAAAGATATTACTTTTTCGAATTATGTTTTGTTAATACTGTCAATACTACTAAAGTATGAAATTCTTATGCTTTAGTTAGTTACATGAAAATCACTTGTGTAGTTGACGTTTAAAGATACAACTTTTTACTTTTGACTTTTTCTCAAAATGTATTATTGGTTACTCAATGCCAACTTTTATTTCAAATTATTAAAAAATAATATGAATTTAGATTTTTATACACAAAATTTTTTTTTTACACAAACATTAATATAAAATAATGATAAAGTTAATATATTTTTTTTCAAAAGTAAAGATGAAGAATAAAGACTTTATAAAGACCTCTTGACAAGAGGTACGAAAATTTACTAATAAATTGTTTGGTAGTTTCATTGAAGGAGTGTGCTAGATTAATTCCTGGAGTTGTTTTTTTATCACTCCCAAGTCTCATAACCCATATTCCTGATTGAAGAGCAACCTAGTAGGTGCTCCATTGGTAGGTAAAAATTATATTCTTGCCTGCGGTCACCAATTTCTCGCTGCAGGCGCGAAAATAACGAATTTATACTGTTTCGACAGCAAAGTTAACTGTTTTTCTTTTCTGAAGTTACCTGGAAGTTCCTTGTAAACAGAATTCACCCTGAGCCAGACAGACTCAGATCTTTGCTCTGCCAAATTCTGATTAGTTCTTAGGTTTCGGTTGGATTTTGATTCAATTTCAGATACAGTGGCTATCTTGCAGGATACTTAGAAGGAGTCCTTCGACTCATGATCAAGTAACTGCTTGTATACTCTCTAACATCATATTAACAACATAGTGTTGTATGTAAAGGATCTAACAGCCATGTTTTTCAGTTTGTTGACTCAGGGATGCTTACTGCCATTTACTAATAAAATTTATTCTTACTTTGTTAGTCGGTGCGTCTTTATAGCTTTCTCTTTAAATTCAAATAAATTTGATGTGTTTGCAACTCTTTGATTACTCTATTCGTTGCGGTTACCCCAGAAACCGGAAGATAGAAGAATCAAAGTATATAAACCTGGGATAGCCCCCCTAAACCCCATAACAGTAGGGGAGCGGTTCCCAAGGTTAGCTATACGTCAAACACACAATTAATTAGCTTCCCAGGACTAATTAAGTATGTGGCTGTCAACCCTTTGCGCGGGAACTTGCAACAGCTACAGCGGATTCATGTGCCCACTTTTTTGACGTTAACTAATATTATGTTACACCAGATAACTCAACGGCAAGCTTTTGCAAGCTTAAATAGCACTATTGATAGATGGGTGTATGCTACTCTGCAACTGCTGGCTCAACGAGAGTGTAGTTTACGGTCAACCAGTTTAGTTGAGAGTAAAGACTGAATTGTTGTGGAGGAAGAAACGAAATGTCATCAGAATTTTTGCAGCAACTGTGTCAACAACTTGCTGATGCTTTTGAGCAGGTTGTTTCACAACAGGAACTAGCAGGGTGTATTGCACAGGCAGAAATCCTGGAACCAACACCCACAAAGCAGTTTTTGCAAACAACAGACAGTATTGCCGGAATTTATATAGTTCTTCGTGGCAAAGTCAGACTCTTAGATAGCGCAGAGAACTTAATCACAACCCTAGGTACAGGTTCTTGCTTCGCAGAAGCCACCTTGTTTCCAGAACAAGACTTTTTACCATATATTGCCAAAGCTTCAACTAACCTCAAGCTTTGCTATCTCAAACTAGAGATATTAAAAGCTTTGATAGATAATAATCCCAAGTTTCGCGATCGCCTACTGCAACGCGCTCAATTATGGGACTTACTACTGCGATGTCGGCAAAATTCGCAAATCGAGTGCCCGCCACCAGATGTACCAGAAATACTAAAAGGTTTATCTTATTTCTCTCAACACTTTTTGGATAGCAACCAAAAAATATCGCTACCCAAAGATAGTAAATTGTGGCTGGTGTACAAAGGAGAACTGCGACATACAAATGGTCAAAGTTTGACACCAGGACAAATTATTACACACTCAGATCAGGGAGATTGGCAAACAACTGAGCCAACGATCGCCTACGATCTCAAAGAAACACAATGGCAAACGGTAATTGAACACGCTCAGCAATTAGCACAGTTGGTAGAACCCGAACAAGGTTCACCCGCACCTCAAGAACAGAAGTCACGTCCTCGCAAATCAAAATCAGAACAAATTACTCCTTCTGGAAACGTCATCCCTTTTCGCCACCGGGAGTCAGCGACAACAAGACAAGAGCCACCAAAAAAATCACGCCCTTACTTTCCAACTCCCAAAGTCAAAGTCGGGCAAGCGTGGGGACAACTAACCAAAAGCTACCCATTTTTTGCACAGCAAAGTGCTGCTGATTGTGGTGCCGCGTGCCTGGTAATGATAGCACGCTATTGGGGCAAACGCCTAAATCTGAATCGACTGCGGGAGTCAGCTAACGTCAACAAGTCTGGTGCATCACTCAGTGCTTTAGCCGCCACCGCCGAAAATGTTGGCTTTGCAACCCGTCCCGTCAAAGCCAGCTTTGATAAACTAGCACAACAATCCCTACCAGCGATTGTCCATTGGGAAGGCAAACACTACATCGTCCTCTATGAAATTACCTCAAAACGAGTGATTGTGGGTGACCCTGGGATTGGTCAACGCATTCTCAGCCCAAAGGAATTTCAGGCAGGTTGGACTGGATACGCCTTATTGCTGCAACCCACATCTGTACTCAAAGAAACAGAAGATGACAGCACAGGCATTTGGAGGTTTTTTGAGCTACTCAAACCCCACACTTGGGTACTACTGGAAGTTTTCTTTGCTTCAATACTGATTCAGGCGTTTGGGCTAATCACGCCCCTATTTACCCAACTACTTTTTGATAGAGTCATTGTTCAGGGTAGCACCTCTACATTAAACGCTGTCTGTGTTGGGTTGATCATATTTGGTTTGTTCAGCATCGCTGTGAATGGCTTAAGGCAATATCTTTTAGCGCATACAGCAAACCGTGTCAGCATTGCACTGTTGGTAGGTTTCATCAAACATACCCTACGCTTACCTTTATCGTTCTTCGAGTCCCGCTACGTCGGAGATATTGTCTCTCGCATCCAAGAAAACCAAAAAATTCAACAATTCCTGACTGGCGAAACGCTGTCAATCATTCTGGATTTGTTGACGGTGATTATTTATGCAGGATTGATGTTTTGGTATAACTGGCGGATGGCACTTCTAGGGTTAATGACTGTACCGCCATTTTTTATCCTGACACTAGCTTCTACAAACATCTTGCGTCGGATGTCCAGAGAGATTTTCAATGCAGGCGCGGAACAAAGCAGTTATCTGATTCAAGCCCTCACAGGTATTCGTTCTGTGCGTTCAATGTCAATTGAACATACCGTGCGTTGGCGTTGGGAAGAACTGCTGAATACTTTGACCAAAAAATCTTTTAGCGCACAGATTATTGGCAATAACCTGCAAATTATTAGTGGTGTCATCGACACTGTGATGCATACGGCATTGCTATGGTACGGGGCCTCGCTAGTGATTAATCAAGAACTCACCATAGGACAACTGATTGCTTTTAATATGTTATTGGGCAATGTCCTTAGCCCTTTCAAACGACTTAGCGTGGTGTGGAATCAATTCCAAGAAATTGTGATTTCTGTGGAACGCATCAACGATGTCCTGGATGCAGAACCAGAAGAAGACTTGCAAACTAAACCCCGCAAGCCTTTGCGTCAGATGCGCGGTCACATTCGCTTTGATAATGTCACTTTCCGCTATCACTCAGAAAGCCAGACGAACGTCCTGGAAAATCTCAGCTTTGAAATTAAGCCGGAACAAACAGTTGCGGTGGTGGGACGCAGTGGTTCAGGAAAGACAACCTTGTCAAAGTTAATGTTGGGTCTATATCCTGCAAGCGAAGGCAAGGTCTTAGTCGATGGTCACGATGTCAGTAGTATCACTCTTAAATCCCTGCGACAACAAATGGGTGTGGTAGACCAAGATACTTTCTTGTTTGGTGGTACAATTCGAGAAAACATTGGTATCGCCCATCCAGAAGCCTCTTTAGAAGAAATTATAGAAGCAGCACGTTTGGCTGGAGCAGATGAATTTATTCAGCAGATGGCAATGGGTTACGACACCGAAATTGGTGAAGGTGGTGGGATGCTTTCTGGCGGACAACGCCAACGTCTGGCGATCGCCCGCGCCTTGCTAGGTAATCCCCGATTTATAATTTTCGATGAAGCCACCAGTAGCCTGGATGCAGAATCCGAACGAATCATTCAGAACAACCTAAAAACTATTCTTCAAGGACGCACGAGTCTGATTATTGCTCATCGCCTTTCCACTGTCCGCAACGCTGATTTAATTCTGGTGTTAGACCGAGGTGTCTTGATCGAAAGCGGGACACACGACGAATTAATCGTTAAAAAAGGACATTATTACTACCTGAATCAACAACAACTTGCTCATGTAGGTTAAGTTTCTACAGTTAGCAGTGATCACCTAAATGATCATTGATTTCGCGAACCATTAGCCGAAAACTATTAGGACTTACGCACTGTACAAAGAAAAATGTGGATTAACTAAACTGCAACCGTTAATGACGTTTTTCTTGAAAACCATGTACAAAATACTCACCAAATCCTCATATTTCATGTGTATGTTGCAAATGACAATTATCATTGAGCCGAAATAATGCGTCTTAAAAAAAGTTCAAACCTAAGATTTGACTCAATTCACATAATCAATTTTTTGACAATGCGTAAGTCTTAACTATGCCAAACACATCTCGTGATCCCTCATCTGGAGTTCCGCCCCAGTCAGATCCGCAGAAAAACTACATTCCTTCAGCAAAAAGTGCGGAATCTACTGAGTCATCTAAGCATACAGAAGCAACAGATGATACACAAAATTGGTTTTCTGGAACCGAAGAACTGTTAGATGCTTTACCTAAAGTTTGGACGCGTTCTTCGCTGTACTTGTTGACAGCTTTTGCCCTGATTGTCTTACCTTGGGCGATGTTCTCAAAGGTTGATGAGACAGAGAGTGCTAGAGGACGTCTTGAACCTAAAGGTGCAACCCAAAAATTAGATAGTCCAGTGGGTGGAAGTGTGACTGCTGTCAAGGTCAAAGAAGGCGAAACTGTAAAAGCAGGTCAAGTTTTATTGGAATTGGACTCACAGGTTGTCAAAACTGAACTTAACCAGGTTCAAACAAAGTTGGACGGACTCCAAAATCGGCGAAAGAGCTCAGAGCTACTCAAAAATCAATTAACGCTTTCTGTGCGTACTCAGCAACAACAAAACCAAGCTCAACTCTTAGCAAAGCAGTCTCAAGTGGACCAGGCGCGACGGAATTTAGATACTCTCAAATCCGTTTATAACTTACAGAAAGAGGAAAAACTGGCGAAAGTAGACCAGGTGCAACAAGCTCTCGATTCTAGTAAGGCAGCTTATAAATTAGCAGAAGTTCGTTTTCAAGCCTCTCAACAAAAAGTCCCACGCTATAAAAAAGCCTATCAAGATGGTGTCATGCCACAAGAGCGTTTTGAGGAAATCCAACAGTCTGCAAAGGAAAACTACGAATACCTTCTGCGAGCGAAATCTGATATTGCTCAGACTCAGTCGAGCTTAAAAGAACAACAAAGCAGTTATCAAAGAACCATTCAGCAAGCTCAGTCTGAAATCCAGCAAGCACAACTCAAAGCGGAGGAAGAACAACGCAATTATCAAAGCCTGGTTCATACAGGTGAACTTGCACAACTCAAAGCAGAGGAACAACTCAAAGAACTGCAAGCACAAATTGATTCTGTTCAATCGGAAATTTCCCAAACTCAAAGTCAATTAACAGCCTCAAATATTCAGTTGCAGCAACGAGTAGTGCGATCGCCTATTGATGGTGTGATTTTTGAATTTCCCACTACCAAACCGGGAGCCGTACTACAACCAGGTCAAAGAGTTGCTCAAATTGCACCATTACAAGTTGGTGTAGTACTCAAGGCTGTGATACCAAACCAGCACAGTGGCTTCTTAAAAGCGGGTATGCCTGCCAAAGTCAAGTTTGATGCTTATCCTTTCCAGGAGTATGGCATTGTGTCAGCAAAAGTTAATTGGATTTCTCCAGACTCCAAAGTTACCCAAACGCCTCAAGGGAATGTAGAAAACTTTGAGTTAGAAATTACTTTGGATAAACAGTATATCGAGAATGGCAACAAACGTCTTCAATTCATTCCTGGACAGACTGCAACCGCTGAGGTGGTTATCCGCCAGCGGCGTATCATAGACTTCATCCTAGATCCATTTAAGAAATTGCACAAAGGTGGCTTAAACGTTTAGTCAAAAGTCAACTTCAACAGTGAACAGTACCAGCTGCAATGAACAAGGGGTGGATGAGTCCGTTTCCTACCTGATAACTGGTAACTGATAACTGATAACTGTTTTAAATTCCCAGGAGAATCGTCTCGTGTCAGAACCTTTGACCATTTCGTCCTCAGACCTGATTCAGAGTCTAAAGCTTTGTTGTCAAATCCCTGATGTTGTGCAAGCGATCGCAACCCAAAAAATTATTGCATCAGCTGCCCAAGAAGCAGGTATTCAAGTCTTAGAACAAGAAGTTCAACAGGAAGGAGATAGATTACGCTTTGCCAAAAAACTAGTCAAAGCTCAAGACACTTGGAACTGGCTCAAAAAACATCATCTCTCTCTGCCTGAGTTTGAACAATTGATCCATAACAAGGTACTAGCCACTAAGTTAGCTCATCACCTCTTTGCTGGGCATATAGAACGCTTCTTTTATGAAAACCAACTCAATTACGTTGGTGCTGCCACATATGAAGTCATCTTGGATGACACAGACTTAGCTCTAGAACTGTTTTATTCTCTGCAATCAAACGAAATCATTTTCCAAGAAATAGCTCGTGAATATATTCAACAGCCTGAACTTCGACGTGCTGGAGGATATAAAGGAATACGACGTCGTAAAGATTTTCGACCAGAGATTGCAGCGGCTGTGTTTGCTGCTACTCCACCGTCCCCTCTCAAGCCGATTTCAACCTCCAAGGGAGTTTATTTGATTTGGGTAGAGGAAATTGTTCAACCTATCTTGGATGAGCAGTTGCGTGAGCAAATTCAGCAGGAATTGTTTGATCATTGGTTGAAGGAACAAGTTACATCGATGGAAATCGTTACTGATTTAGATGTAGGTTTTCAAGCATCAACAGAACTGCCTAAGCAAGCTTGATTTCCTTATTCAGTAAAAAAATTTTAACTTTCTAACCAATTTGCTAGCGACTTATCCTACTTTTATGCAGCAGGATATAGGGGTTTCTTTTTTCTAAAAAAGAGCTAACAGTCTTTTCTGAGCATAAGAAACAAGAGCATGAGCAATTAAAAACATTACACAAGGGGAAAAACTTAACATTACTTACTTTCAATTTGACTGACACATTAACTTTATAAAAAGCCAAATATATTTCATTAAAGTCGATACAATTAGCTTTGTATTGGCTAATTTGTTGTTTTTAGCTATATAAAAAAAGATAACTTTAATAAGTCAAAAATATTGTTTTTTTTATTTATATAAGTGAAAATTATAAACATTTTTTCGAAAAATAGTTGACTTATAAATTGAATGTTGTATATTTATAAATGTAAGCAAAAAACGCTTACACAAATTCCCAGAACAAAAACACAAAACATAATTTCCCAGGAGAAACCCCATGATTATTTCTGATTTGAATCTTTTGGAAACCGTTGAAGGCGCTGAAATTGTTGGTGGTATCGGCCTCACCAAAAATGTTAACCTGACCACAGGTTCAACACAAAATTTTAACGTTAATATTGCTCTGTTGGCTAACAAGAGCATCACCTCTTCCCTGACTAGCACTGTAAACGCTGTAGGTAACTCATCTATCAACATTTACGACAACACTGCTTCAGGTAACAACTCATATACTGAATCTAATGTCACCAATACTGTGATTGCGGGTGTAGGTTCTGAATCTGCTGGTGTCTTAACAGCTGGTGCTAGATTATAGTATATACTCCATAAGGGGTATAAAATGTTGACATTTTTTTGTCAATAAAATTATGAAAATGCTGAATATTTTATCTTTTTTTAGATGAAATATTTCAGCATATTTCTATTTGACAGGAAAACTGTCCAACTGCTCTTTATTGATGAACTCAGTCAAAAGTGAATTAAAAACATAGAAAAGCAATGTTGATCTTGGATCTCGATTATTTAGACTCTGTTTCTGAAGAAAATACCATGCATTTACATGGTGGTGGGAAGGCTTTAGCATTTACTGCATATTTGGCACGTGCTTTTGGTCCTTCAACCTACACTGGTACTCTTGCTGTAAATCAAGCAGTTGCTGGCACTAGTAGTCCTTCGGCTAGCAGTTATGCTGAAGCGATTGCAATTTCTGGAGGTAGTTCTGCGAGTAGCTCTGCTACTAGCGTTTTTTCTCTTTCCTCTGTTTCAAATTAACTCAACTTGTCATTAATCTGGCTTACCAAGAATATCTAAACTTAAATCATTTGGATGAAGTGTAACATGGATCAATTAGAAATCATTGACTTAGATTTTTGTGAAGTCGTAACTGAAGAAGATCTTCACGTAACAGGTGGATTACGGCTCGCTGATTTATTTAATCTGTTACCACAATTAGAAGGTTACGAAGTAACAGACGTAAGTTCCGATGACAAATCTGTTATAAAAAAATTAAGTAAACCTGGAGTTGTCGGATATGAAGTCTTAACAGATGATGGCAAGTTTAAATCTCGTTCCGTTACGTTATTTGCAAACAATTCTAATGGAACAATTGCTGGATCTTTTATAAGGAGTGTTTCATCAACATAACATAATAAAGTGAGTTGTCAGAAACGCTAAGGGTGTATCGCTAACTAAAAGCACATTTGCAATAAGTCTATAAAACAACAAACGGTTGGTATAATTATGGAAGAGCATGAGAAAGTTGTCGTTAAACGGATAGTCTCACCAGATGGCAAAGTTGTTGCGGAAGTAAAAGATTTTGTTAAAGCATCTGGTGATGGTAAAACTAAGATTATTCAAAGCGTTTCAGTAAAAGTTTCATCTGATAACAATTCCAGCAGTTCTTCACAATCTGGGTATAGTTCTATTTCTTGTGGTAATTAACAGGGAATAAGAACAGTTAGCACTTTAACTTCGTGCAATTTTGAGCTATTAACAATATCTTTACGTAAACCCAAGTGCATGCAATCATGCTTACGCTGTAAGGCGTGCTGTAGCCATACAAAGGAGCGTCTGGGCAGCAGATACACTTAGCATGCCCGTAGCGGCTCAGGATTTAGGACTGCTATTTTCTGGAACTTTTACAGCAAAATTCGCCAGGGAGCATCTGCACTCAGCTATCGCTGTTATTTTGCAGACAAACTTTACAATTGGAGAAAAGTTGAAGTTCATGGCATCAGAAACTGTATTTTTACAACCAACCAATACAACTCCTAATCCCAACCCTAATTTTGCTAACGCTACAGGGCTTTTTACTCTGTTCAACTATAGTCAACCTTCAGCATCTTTTTTGACTGCTTCCCAAGCGGACACATTGGTTCGCGGTGGGGTAGCTACTGCTATTGGTGACGCTAGAGCTATTTTCAACAATGACCCAACTTTCTCTGTGCTCTTCAATGACAGTACTGGGATTGGTTTAGATGGTCCGTATGCAGGAAGTTCCAACAGTCAAACTAAAGTTGTTGCTAATTTTGCAGTTAAGGCGAATCTTGCTTTCCGTTTCGATTTTTTAGCAGATGTCGCACTGACAGCTAAAGAAATTGAAAATCCGAATGCTGAATATAACGAGGCTAAATCGAAAACTGCTTTCGTGGTGTTAGACACCAAAGATCCCAATAAACCCAAGGTCTTAGATTATTTTGGCATCACTGGTAACTTAATTTCCTCTAAAAAAGTTGGCGAACTGAAGATTGGTGGTAGTAAGAATGTCAACATTGCCACTCCCAATCAAACTCGTGATGTTGATGGCAACAATGGGCAAGACTCCGTCACAGGCAAGTATAGTGGAACTTACCAGCAGACGTTTAAGCAAGATACCAATATAACTGTAGTGGAAATTCAAGCCACTGCAGTTACCTTTTTGGGGGATACTTTAATCGGCAATCTGGGAAAAGATGTCACATATGGCACGATAGGAGATGATAAACTGAGTGGCAGCGATGGTGCTAGTAAAATATATGGCAGCCTAGGAAATGATACTCTGGATGGAAACAAAGGTGATGATATCCTCGAAGGAGGTCCAGGCAATGATCGGCTATATGGAGATGCAGGTAATGATAAACTCAGTGGTGGTTCCGGCGATGACATCCTGACTGGTGGTCGTGGTAGTGATGTGTTGGTTGGTGGCGACGGCTATGACCAATTTGTATTTAAAGGTGGCGATAATTCAAGTAGTGACTACGACATCATCAAAGACTTCCAGGTTGGTACCGATAAGCTAGTATTCCAAAACTGGACTCTTCTGAGTCCTGATAAATGGTTAAAAGAGATGTTTTCTCAAGGTAACATAACCGATACCAAGGATGGTGTTCTCTTCGATTTTGAGCGTGGATGGACTGAAGGAAAATTACTGCTTGCGGGTGTAAATTCCAGTCAGATTAACTCTCAATCAATAGTGTTTACTTGGGGTTTTTAGCGGCTAATTGCCCTCTAAAACATCGACTTAGTATTTAAAATTGCTGTAGTGAATTGCCATTATCGGAAAATTTTTGAGCCAATAAGCCAATAGAGTTCAGTTAAGGCAAATATAGAACTTGTAGGTTGGTTGAAAAACGAACGCGACTGCGTGTCCGCAGGACAGAAACCAGCACTTACCTTTGTTCTGTTGGGTTGGGTGATCGTTGATCCAACCTACTGTTTTCTTAATTAGGAAATTTGAGGCTATAAGCGCGATCTGCCGTTCGCGTAGCGTGCGCTTTGCGCTTAGGGAGCAGCGTTTGCGCAGCGCCAAAGTCTGCCGGGGGGAGTATCCCCCCGGCGAGCTTTGCCCCTTAGGGGCTAGCTATCGCCCTTATTTACCCAAAGGGTTTTCTTCCAGAAAACCCTCTGGGCATAGGGGAGGCGAAGCGATCGCTTATTAAATAGCTCGATCTCATCTGGGTACAGCCATGAATACTGAAAATATTTTAGAATCTAACATTAAGTCTTTGATCGTAATCGCGACGCAGAAGCATCAGTCAGGTCAATTGGATGAAGCTGAATCGCTATATAAACAAATATTACAATTCCAACCCCAATTAGAAAACCAATATTACGCGATCGCAAGTTGCAATTTAGGAAGTTTATTTGAGCAGCAGGGTAAGTTAGACGCAGCGTTGAAGTCCTATCAAGAAGCATTAAGACTCAAACCTGACTATGCTGATGTTCATTACAATTTAGGAAATGTCTTCCTGCAACAAGGCAAGTTAGAAACAGCGTCGAAGTCTTACCAGCAAGCGTTAAACGTTAAACCTGACTATGCTGAAGCTCATAATAATTTGGGAAGTGTCTTCCTACAACAGGACAATTTAGACGCAGCATTAAAGTCCTATCAACAAGCATTGAACATTAAATCTGACTATGCTGAGGCTCATTACAATTTAGGAAATGTCTTGCTGCAACAAGGCGAGTTAGAAAGAGCGTTGAAGTCTTATCAGCAAGCATTAAGCCTTAAACCCAACTATGCTCAAGCAAAATTTGGCATTTGTACGGTTCAGCTACCAATTATTTATTCCAATTTTGACGACATTCAGTTGAGGCGAAATAATTATCAGCAATGTCTCCAAAATCTGGCTTACCATTATCAAGCCGCTACTCCCGAAGAAAGGACAGAGGGGGCTAAAGCGGTCGGTTTCGTACAGCCTTTTTATCTGGCTTATCAAGGTTTAAATAATCGTCCTTTACAGCAAATATATGGGGAAATGATTGCTGGGCTGATGTCGAATCGCTGTCCCCAATACAGCCAAGCTATTCCCCTACCAGATTTGCAACCGAACGAAAAAATTCGCATCGGTTTTGTTTCCAGATTTTTTTACAATCATTCTAATTGGAAAATCCCGATTAAGGGTTGGGTAGAAAACCTGGATAGAAGTGAGTTTGAATTATTTGGATATCATACTGGTTCCAAACAAGATCAGGAAACTCTAATAGCAGCGAAAGTTTTTGATAAATTTACTCAAAAACGATTGTTGTTAGAACAATGGTGTGAAACCATTCAAAAAGACAAGTTACACATCCTAATTTTTCCAGAATTTGGGATGGATCCGCTGACAGTGAAGTTGGGTTGCTTAAGACTAGCTCCCATTCAAATCACATCTTGGGGACATCCGGATACAAGTGGGTTACCAACGATAGACTACTACTTGAGCAGTGAGTTAATGGAACCAGAAAACGCTCAAGAACACTATACAGAAAAGTTAGTTAGGTTGCCCAATCTATCGATTCATTACACGCCATTGGCGATTAAACCTCAAGTCATAAACAAAAAAGAAATAGGCATCAAAAATGACGAATTAATGTTCTGGTGCTGTCAAGCATTATTCAAGTATTTACCGCAACATGATGATGTCTTTCCTCGAATTGCTAAAGATTTAGGTAGTTGCAAGTTTGTATTTATTCAAAATAACAGAGGTGAATGTGTGACCGAAGTCTTTGAGCAGCGGTTAAGCCGTGCTTTTAAGGAATTCGGACTCAATTATCAAGACTACTGCATCTTTTTGCCTTATATGGATAGCAGGAGGTTTGCTGGAATGGCAGCTATCGCCGATGTCTTCCTAGATAGCATTGGTTGGTCGGGATGTAATTCGACTATGGACGCGATCGCTCATAATATTCCCGTCGTCACCTTGCCAGGAGATTTGATGCGGGGACGCCATACCCTAGCAATACTCAAAATGATGGGCATAGAAGAAACCATTGCTGCGACTAAAGAAGATTATGTGAAAATTGCAGTTCGTCTTGGGCAAGATTCTGAATATCGTCAATACATTAAGAAGCAAGTTGCTGACCAAAAATATAAGTTATATCATGATTTAAAACCAGTTAGAGCACTTGAAAATTTTCTTTTAAATGTAGTTGGTAAAAAAACCAGAATCCATCAATTTAATCGGGATAGTGATTCAGATTCAAATGTTCAATATCTCATCAACCGAGCTATTGATAAACATGAGTGTAAAGATTTTTATGAAGCGGAATCTCTCTACAAGCAGATATTAAAAATTCAGCCCACTTATGTTCTCGCTCAAATATCCTTAGCACAAGTATTGCAAGCGCAAATAAATTATGTGAGGCGACCGAAGCTTACCAAAAAGTTTTAAATCTCTACCCAAATCCGCTAATAGCCTCTATTGCGCTGAACAACTTAGGAAATATCCTTAAGGAACAAGGTAACTTAGAAGTAGCGATCGAGTCTTACCAGAAAGCTTTACAAATTAACCATAACGATGCCTCATTTTATTATAACTTGGCAACAGCACTCTGCGACCAGGGTCTTTTAGAAAAAGCCGTAGAGTATTACCAGCAAGCCTTAAACATCCAACCTGATTTTGCTGCAGCCAAACTTGGCATTTGTATGGCTCAGCTACCGATTATTTATTCCAATTTTGACGACATTCAGTTGAAGCGAAAGAATTATCAGCAATATCTTCAAAATTTAGCTGAGCACTATCAAGTAGCAACTCCCGAACAAAGAATAGAGGCGGCTAAATCTGTCGGTTTTCTACAGCCTTTTTATCTGGCTTATCAAGGCTTAAATGACCGTTGTTTGCAGCAAGTCTATGGTGAAATGATTGCTGGGCTGATGTCGAGTCGCTATCCCCAAGGTCGCCAAGCTATTCCTCTACCAGATTTGCAACCGAACGAAAAAATTCGCATCGGTTTTGTTTCCGCATTTTTTTACAATCATTCTAATTGGAAAATTCCAATCAAAGGGTGGGTAGAAAATCTGGATAGAAGTGAGTTTGAATTATTTGGATATCACACGAGTCCCAAACAAGATCAGCAGACTCAAATAGCAGCGAAAGTTTTTGACAAATTTACTCAAAAACCATTGTTGTTAGAACAATGGTGTGAAACCATTCAAAAAGACAAGTTACACATTCTGATTTTTCCAGAATTTGGGATGCACCCAATGACAGTTCAGTTGGGTTGTTTAAGACTAGCTCCCATTCAAATGACATCTTGGGGACACCCGAATACGAGTGGGTTACCAACAATTGACTACTACTTGAGCAGTGAGTTAATGGAACCAGAAAATGCTCATGAACACTACACAGAAAAGCTGGTCAAATTACCCAATTTATCGATTCATTACACGCCTTTGGCAATTGAATCGCAAGCAATCACTAAAGGGCAAATTGGTATTGCTGAGGACGAAATCATGTTCTGGTGCTGCCAATCATTGTATAAGTATTTACCCCAACATGATGATGTCTTTCCTAAAATTGCCAAAGACTTATCTAAGTGTAAGTTTGTCTTTCTTGAAGCACTACAAGGTGAATATCTTACCGAAGTCTTTCGTCAACGCTTACGACGAGCTTTTGAGGAATTACGCCTGAATTATCAAGACTACTGCATCTTTTTGCCTCGCTTAGATGTCACAGAGTTTGCAAGCACGAGCGCGATCGCCGATGTCTTCTTAGATAGCATCGGTTGGTCGGGATGCAACTCGACCTTAGAAGCGATCGCCCATAATATACCAGTCGTCACGTTACCAGGAGATTTAATGCGGGGACGGCATACCCTAGCTATACTCAAAATGATGGGCATAGAAGAAACTATTGCTGCAACTAAAGAAGATTATGTGAAAATTGCAGTTCGTCTTGGGCTAGATCCTGAATATCGTCAATATATTAAAAAGCAAGTTGCTCAAAATAAGCACAAGTTATATGGCGACTTAAAACCAGTTAGAGCACTGGAGGATTTTCTCCTCAAGGTGGTCAATAAGCCAAGACGATTTGGCGCGCAAGAAGTGGCTCAAACGCTTCAACTCGCAGTTCAACACCATCGAGCTAATCGCTTAGACGACGCACAAAAGCTATATCATCAAGTTCTGGAAAAACAACCTAACCACCCAGAAGCTTTATACAGTTTGGGTATGCTGGCGATTCAGTTGGGGCAGCCTCAAAGCGCCGAACAGTGGCTGAGTGCTGCTTCCCAAGCTCAGCCTGATTCTGTCAAGACGTGGTTTAGTTTAGGTAATTTGCGTTTAGGTCACGGGCAGTTTGCCGAGGCAGCGATCGCCTACCATCAAGCTCTCACCCTACGACCAGACTCATTACCAATTTACAACAACTTGGGCTATGCTCTGCAACAACAAGGATTATTTGAGCAAGCAATTAACTGCTACCAAAAAGCCTTAGAATTAAAACGGGACTTTACAGAAGCAGAAGTGAATTTGGGCAATGCACTTCATGCCCAAGGTAAGCTCTCAACCGAAAAGCAGATCTACTACGCACAATTAAATCACAAATTGGGTATTGCCCGGGAGAAAGCCGGAGATTTAAAAACTGCTGTTGCTTATTACAAGCAAGCTCTCACCCTACAACCCGATTTGCTAGAAGCTCATTACAATTTGGGGATTGTACTGCATGAACTTGGGGAGTTAGAAGAGGCTAGAGCTTAGTATCAAAAAGTTCCAGAACTTAATCCTAACTACCCGGAAGTTTATCCAAACTTAGACAAGATTTCCCAAAAGCAGAACCAACTCAAAAACGCGATTTCTACTTAACAGCCTCCCAGATTCCAACCTTCATATCAACAGGAGATTTAATATGAAGATTAATCCAGCAGGACTTGTTGACGTTACAAATCAGGTGGCGATCATCACTGGCGGTGGTCGAGGTTTGGGTCAAGCATATGCCATTGCTCTGGCTGCAGCTGGGGCGTCAGTGGCTGTGATCGCGCGTTCTGCGGATCAGCTTGAAGAGACAGTATCATATATTACAAAAGCTGGTGGCAGAGCGATCGCACTGACAGTGGATGTGACTGATCAAGCAGCAGTAGAGAAGGTTGTAAGCCAAATCGAAGACCAACTCGGACCTGTTGATTTGCTGATCAATAATGCAGGCGTTTTGTCCCCACTTGGACCAGTCTGGGAGATTGATCCTCAAGAGTGGTGGCGAAATATGGAAGTGAATTTACACGGACCATTGCTGTGCACAAGATATGTTTTGCCGAGCATGATCGCCCAAAGACGAGGGAGGATCATTAATATAGCAAGTGAAGCTGCCTTAGTAGGTTGCGCTTATCTCTCGCCTTATGTGGTCAGCAAAACCGCCTTAATCCGGTTTAGTGAAAACTTGGCTCTTGAGACAAAACAGTATGGGGTGAGTGTGTTTGCTATCTGCCCTGGGGCGGTTCGGACTCAGATGATAGACGTGGCGTTCTCGGCCGAAGGACAGAAGTGGATTCCCTGGTCTAGTAAAATATTTGAAAAAGGTCTAGATGTACCGCCGGAGTTAGCGGTGGATCTTGTTCTGCGATTGGCATCTGGTAAGTATGACGAGTTGTCCGGGCAATACATGCAGGTCAGCGACGACCTGAATGAGAGGCAAAAATGGAGTCGGGAACTCAGAGAAAAAAGCTTGTATGCACTCAGATTGAACCGATTGCAGAGCGTTCCTGAAGTTGATATGAGCAGAATTTCTGCAATCCTGCAACTTGCTGTTGAACATCATCGAGCCAATCGCTTAACCCAGGCTGAGGAAAGTTACCATCAGGTGCTGGGAGAACACCCCAACCACCCGGAGGCATTATACGGGTTAGGTATGCTAGCGCAGCAAAGCGGTCACCTCCAGTCGGCGGAACAGTTTCTGAGTGCTGCTGTTGGTGTGCAGCCAGATTCTGTCAAGAGTTGGTTCAGTTTAGGGAATTTGCGTTTAGCTCAAGAGCAATTTCCAGAAGCAGCGATCGCCTACCATCAAGCTCTTGCCCTACGACCAGATTCACTACCAATTTACAACAACTTGGGCTACGCTCTGCAACAACAAGGACTGTTTGAGGAAGCAATTAACTACTATCAAAAAGCCCTAGAATTAAAGCCGGACTTTACAGAAGCAGAAGCAAATTTAGGCAATGCACTTCACGCCCAAGGCAAGCTCTCAACCGAAAAACAACTCTACTATGCACAATTAAATCACGAATTGGGTATTGTCCGGAAAAAAGCAGGCGATTTAAAAACTGCTGTTGCTTATTACAAGCAGGCGATCATCCTACAACCCAATTTAGTTGAAGCTCATTTCAATTTGGGGGTTGTGCTGCATGAACTTGGGGAGTTAGAAGAGGCGATCGCCTGCTATCAAAAAGTTCTGGAACTCAATCCCAACTACCCGGAAGTTTACCAAAACTTAGGCAAGATTTATCAACAGCAAAACCAGTTACAAAAGGCAGCTGCTGCTTACCGACAATGGTTAAAGCTGATTAATCCCCACTACGCCAAAGCTGTAGAAGCTTATCAGGATACTGAAACGACTCCGGAAAGTTCAGTTACACCACCGATTCCCCAAACAGAGGTCACTGTCGGAGCTTATCAGTTTCCAGCGATTCCACCCGTTTGTGACAGTGAGAAACCGCGACCTTTTTGGAGTGTGGTTATTCCAGTATATAACCGCACTGACTATCTTCTCGAATGTCTCGCTAGCGTACTAGCACAATGGCCAGGAGAAGAGGAGATGGAAATTCTGGTTATGGAGAATGCTAGTCAGACACCTCTGTTTGAAATGGTAAACAGTATCGGCAAAGGAGTCGTGCGCTACTACCGCAATCCAGAGAATATTGGCGCCATCAAAAATATGAACGCAGGTATTGCTCTGGCTCGCGGTCAGTGGATTCATGTTATTCCCGACGATGACTATGTCCTCCCTGGTTTTTATTCCCAGTTAAAGCAGAGTCTAGAAGGGTGTTCAGAGTCTATTGGAGCAGCTTTTACAGGTTATGAAAATATTAATGACAAAGAAAAAGTGATTCGCTTCCAGCAAGTGTGTGGAGAATATAAAGGCGTAACTCAAGATTGGCTGTGGAAAATTGGAGTGGCTAATCCATTAAATATGTCGGCAGTTGTGATTCGTCGGTTAGCTCATGAACGGCTAGGAGGCTATCTTCCTGAGTTGAGCTTCACTTCTGACTGGGAACTTTATAAACGCATTGCTACTTCTTATGATTGGTGGTGTGAGCCTAGTATTTTGGCGCGTTTCCGTGAGCATTCTAACAGTATAACTAGCGATCTTTTATTATCTGGGACTCAGATTATATCCATCCGCCGTGCGATCGACATCTCGGAAAGTTATCTGCCATCTGAACTGTGTACCGAGATTACGGCAAAATCCCGTAGCCATTACTTTAACTATTGCCTGCAATCCACAATAATTCCACTGCAAGCTGGGAATGTAGCCCAAGCCTGGCAGATGCTTGAGGAAGTTCTCAAAATTGATCGCTCTTCTATTGCGATGGCTAAGTTATTTACCTGGCTAACCCAAGATAAAGTGTCTTTGCTGCGGGATGAGATTGCCCAAAGGTGTAATCTCACTCCCCCTAAATGACAGTGTGGCAAAAGTTTCAATGTGTTTATCACTAAAACAAACTTGATATCCCAACCATCACCAAGGCCCCAATTCCGGAAGTTAACATTTACGCTTAACTAAGATACGCTCACTGATTTTTCAATTGTGTTAAAAACGGTATGTCGTGAAGTTCTAAAGAGAAAAATAAACTCTTATGAACGAAAATATTGATGTTATTTTTGTTAAACAATGTTGATTCTTTTGAGCCATTCCGATATAGTATCAAAGTGAACAAAAAAGGCTAGAAAGAAAATAACTAAAGAAAAGTGAGCATGTTCTTGGAACAAAGTACCATGAGCATTTCTGCTTGATACTACATTCATAAAAAGCAAGTTATTTGACAAAATTTTGCTTGTTTCTCTTGACTATAATTCTACAAGAATTATCAGGATAATCGGTGGTACTATTAAGAACTACAAACAACTTGTAGTCAGACGGAAAATCTAAACTAATAGCAAGATTCTTGTCGGATGAAAAAGTTTTTCCAAGACATCTACCCAGAGTCAAAGTCAGATTAGTCAAAAGTTTAAATCAGGGTTGCATATAAATAACAAATCCAGCAGTTCCTCACAATCTGGTTATGATTCGATTTCTTGTGATAATTAGCAAGAAATAAGAATGTATAGATTTTCTAAAACTCACATCTACCAATCCAAAGGAGCAACATATGTCTGACAATGATCAGCAAGCTTTAAATGACAAAGCAGTACCTTTTTTCGCCCGCTATTTAGAAGGACAATTCTGTGAAGACTTGTCTGAAGAAGAAATGGAAACCGTTCATGGCGGTTTGACAGCAGTTTCTGCTCCTGCCAAAGATGAAATAGCCACCACTTTGAAATATCCATCTGATAATGAAGACGGTGGAGGATTCACTAAGAAGTATCCCTCAGATAAAGACGACGTGGGTGGTGGAGGATTCACTAAGAAGTATCCATCAGATAGTGATGAAGCTATGACGCAAAAATATCCATCAGATGGTGATGATCAAATAATTGCTATAGATACCGTAAAATAAAGCCTTGAGGCTGTCTTTGTATGTACCTACCGCGTGAGATTGTTTTATTAATCACTCATAGTGGTGATTTTTAACAATAGCATAGAGTTGAACAAGCCCTATGAAAAAAGGGGTGCAACCGTTCCACCTCGACACAGATCAATTTCTACTTGCTGTGGAACTCAAAGTTCAACTCAGCAATTCTGGGAGTTGATTATAGGCTGGAATATGGTAACAACTCTATCAGCACAAAGCAGGTGCAAGCTGTTTGGATGCGTCGCATTTGGCAACCTTATTTAGGTGAAGAATTGGCTCCAATACGGTTCAGTTAGTGGTGTTTAGTTTTGTTAAGATCCCCCAACCGACGCCAGGTGCGACAACGGGGGGAACCCCAACGCCAGATACCTCTGTCGGGAAACCCTCATCAAGTACTGGCTCACGCCACATCCCTCAACGCGCTTAACCCGCGCACGGTGAGACAGCGCTGCAGGAGGGTCTCCCTCCGTAGGCGACTGC
>NZ_CAWPKW010000252.1:0-50112 GCF_963888615.1 Brasilonema octagenarum UFV-OR1
TGAACAAGGGGTGGACGAGTCCGTTTCCTACCTGATAACTGATAACTGGTAACTGATAACTGTTAATTACCAGTCATGACTCAGAACTTTAATGTTAACAAGTTTACAAAATTCCCTAGTCAAGCAAATTCGCAAACTCCACTCCTCAAAAGAAAGACACCAGCAGCAGTTGTTTTTGGTAGAAGGGACGCACTTGTTAGAGGAAGCTTGTGCAGCGAATTACCCATTGGAAGCAGTGTGCAGTACACCAGAATGGCAAGACAGCCATGGTGTGCTATGGCAAAAAGCTTGTGATCTTTGCGAACGAGCAGAAATTGTAAGTGAAGAGGTTTTAAAGGCGATCGCCACCACAGTACAACCAGATGGCGTAGTTGCGACGGCAAAAAGAAGCGATCGCTTTGGGGAAGTGCCGTTTACTGGTATAATGCTAGGGTTGGAAACTGTACAAGATCCAGGCAACTTGGGTACGATAATTCGGACTGCAGCAGCTGCTGGGGCTTCTGGGTTGTGGCTGAGTGAAGATAGTGTGGATTTAGACAATCCAAAAGTATTACGTGCTTCTGCTGGACAGTGGTTTCGCCTAGCAATGGCGATGAGTCCTGATTTGAAAACGACAGTCCAGCAAAGTAGGGAAGCAGGAATGCAGGTTGTTGCAACCTTACCCAGTGCTACTTTGACTTATTGGGATGTAGACTGGCGCAAACCCAGTTTAATTTTGTTAGGGAATGAAGGTGCTGGTTTGTCAAAAGAATTGACAGCAGTAGCAGATTTACAAGTAAAAATTCCCCTGAGTCCAGGGGTAGAATCTGTAAACGTGGCAATTACTGCCGCTTTGATGTTGTACGAAGCACAAAGGCAAATTTTCAAAAGTTAAGAGGGAATAGGGAACAGTGAACAGTGAACAGTGAGACCAGTGCTGCGGGAGGGTTTCCCTCCGCAGGCAACTGGCGAACCCGAAGGGTGAACAGTAAAAACTGATAACTGATAACTGATAACTGGTAACTGATAACTGATTGTTTAGAGGTGCTCACTTATCCAAGTATGATCAAATATTGATTGATAAATCGGGTTCTGCACTTTTAAAACACCCTGTTGCTTGACGACTAGACCTGACAATAGCAACTCTTTTTCTTCTGGACTATCAACAGAGACGACTTCTTGTTGAGACAAAATTTGTCGATATAGTTTTAGTAGATGAGATGATTTTAGTTTGGTGTTGAGAATGCGATTGCGCTCTGCGCAGCGGCAAAGCCGATCGCGTATGGTTCTCAAATGCTCTGGTTCATCCTGAGATTCCCAATTCTTGATCACATAATTTCGCACTAAATTCTCAACCCATTGCGCTTCACCGTTTGTCGGAATAGGAGATGAACAACGGCGTATGAATTTACAAAGCTTTTGAGTCAGAAAAGGTTGACCGTTTGTCCAGGCTAACACTTCTTTGAGCACGATTTGTGGATTACTGACTTTCTCTGTTAATCCATAAAGCAAAGGTTGAGCTTCATGGATTTGAAAGCCATTGAGTTGAATTGCTTGACCAATATTGAAGGGTGTTCTTTGAAGATCAGTTATCAAATCAGAAGGTGTTGCGACTCCAAATAAAGCAAAAGTTAAACGTTGATACTCTGGATTAATACCGCGTTGATTAAAGCAGAAGCGAATCAAAGCAAAAAAGTCATTAACAGGAAAATTCAATCCCAAAACAGTATCAATTTCATCGACAAAGATAAATATCTTTTCACTCTCAACCTGAGCTAGTATGATTTCCTCTATAAACCGACTCAAGCACTGAATAGACGATAAATCTTTTTGTTCGTTCCACCACGCTTTCAGATTCACCTTTCCAAACAAATTAAAATTTTGCCATAACTCCACAGCAAATCCCTTGTACCATTGAGCAGGAGTGACGTTTTCAGAACCAAGGCGAGTGATATCAATCGCTGCACAAGTAAACCCCTCTTGCTGGAGACGATGCATCATGCATACCATGAGGCTTGACTTACCCATTTGGCGTGCATTCAGAATGTAACAAAACTCTCCGCGCTTGAGTGCTTGATACAGGAGACGATCTGCGGCTCGTACCACATAAGTAGGAGCATTCATCGGTAAACTACCGCCAACTTGATAATCAAAGGTTGAGGATTGTTCTGCACTTCTGAGCAAAGCGTTTTCAAAAACCAGTTCAGCTTGAGTCGCTTTCAGAATTTCTAATGTTTGAGACAGTTGGCGAGTACGTTCCTCGACTTTTTCTTCCAAGGTAGAGTTGGACTGGGCTAATGCATCTTTTGCCTGGTGCAAGGCTGTATTTTTGTGTGCTAATTCTTGGGTAAAGTGAATCCGTTCGTCTTCTGCGTGTTTGCGTTGGGTAATATCAGTAAAGGCGGCTATGGCATAGATAATTTTTCCCTTATCATCATAAATTGGAGTTGCTGACACCTCTATGGGAACCATTTTGTCAGCTTGCTGAAGCACTATATCATCAACGGTTACACTTTCGCCGTTAAACGCTCGTAAAATGGGTTGCTCCTCAAAGGGATATAACTGATTTGTGCCCGCTACATAAGCTTGATAAATCTTAGGAAATTCACTTACTTGAACTTCAGGAACGATACTTTTTCCAAGTATCTGCTGTGCCTTCTTATTGGTATAATAGCGTTGACCGTTGGCATCAATGACAAATATTCCTACTGGGACAGCTTCCAGAAATTGAGTCAATTTTCGCTCACTTTCGCGCAATGCTTCCTCTGCTCGCTGGCGTTCAGTCACCTCTTGTTGTAAACGAGTTAATAATTCTGCTTGAGCGTGCTGTGCTAAACGCTCTTGTTCGTGCGCTGCTTTTATTCGTTGCACATGCTGCAGAGTTTTGTTGGTTGTGATTTCTAAATCTTGAAAATTAATCGGCTTAGTTAGGAAATCAAAAGCACCCCGATTCATAGCCGTTCTGATATTTTCTATATCACCATAAGCAGAAATAATAACTGCTTTAATGATCGGATATAACTCATTAAGTTTCGTAAGCAAAGTTAGCCCATCCATTTCTGGCATATAGACATCAGTTAAAACGATATCTATATCCGGTTCCGCTTGCAGCTTTTCTAGTGCTTCTAAACCATTTTGAGCAAAAATTAATTGGAATTGCTTTTGCCGAATTTTTTTTCTAAATGCCTGACAAAGGAGTATTTCTAAGTCAGGCTCATCATCCACAACCAGTATTTTTGGCGGCATAGTTTTTTCTCTGATTGGGACTCTTCATGCACTAAAGATTTTCTCTTTCAGTTTATCAAATTGAATTGGCTTAGTAATATATTCATCAGCTCCGTATTTTTTAGCTATTAGATAATTATCTTCATCGTCATAAGCAGTAATAATAAAGACTTTTAAATTAGGAAAATTTTGTTTGATAATTTTGAGTAACTGTAAGCCATTCATCCCAGGCATATTGATATCCGCCAATATCAGGGACAGGCATTCGATTAGTTTAGTTTGACTTTGTATTTTTTTCAATGCTTCCTCTGCAGACAGGGTAAAGTCTAAACTAATCAGGTTTTTTTTTAGTTCTCTTCTAAATTTTTGCTAGAATAAAAATTGAACATCTTGTTCATCATCTACAACCATTATTTTCATGTTTTCATCTGTTTTCTTACGGAACAACTTTAGGTAAAGTGATGATAAACTTTGTATAACTTCCCATTTCTGTTTCCACCCTGATATTTCCTTGATGCTGCTGGACAATAATATCATGAGTAATAGATAAACCTAAACCAGTTCCCTCACCAGGTGGTTTAGTGGTGAAAAAAGGATTAAAAATCTTATCTAGCGCTTTCTGAGGAATGCCTTCGCCATTATCTCGGATGTGTATCTCTACCTCCTCACCCAAATCTTTCGTCCTGACAAAAAGGATAGGCGAAAAACCCTCAGCCTCGTGCTCTACATCCACATACAAACGCTTTTTCTTTTTACACGCTGCATAGCAGGCGTTATGAATGATATTTATAAAAGCACGACTCATGCTCTGCGGCACAACATTGAGTTTACCAAGCTTATCATCATATTCAGTTTCTATGTTCATGTTAAAGGAAGGGTTTTTGGCACGCATTCCGTGATAAGTTAGACTAATAGCCTCAGCTAGCAAGGCGTTGATGTCAGTCAGTTGTCGATCGCCAGTTTGCCCCCGTGAATGCATGAGCATCCCACGCACTATATTATCTGCTCTTGTGCCATGCTCATTGATTTTTTTAGCATTTTGTTTCAAATCATTTAATATTTCTTCTATGTTTTCCCTAGATTCTGGATCTAATCGGTCTTTTTGACTTGAAATCTCTTCAAGCAGTTCCTGGGTTAATTCTACAGAAAGTTCAGCAAAATTGTTAACAAAGTTTAAGGGATTCTTGATTTCATGGGCAATACCTGCTGTCAAAGCTCCTAAAGAAGCCAATTTCTCTTGTGCGATAATTTGAGATTGAGTCGCTTTAAGTTTTTGCAAGAGATTTGCTAATTCCTGATTCTTCTGTTGTAATTGCTGAGTTCTCTGTTTCACTTTTTGTTCCAGAGTTCGGCTATGATCCTCTAACTGCTCGTAAAGACGGGAATTTTCAATTGAGATGGCGGCTTGAGCAGAAAGGATTCTTAACACTTCAACACGTTCTGGAGTAAATGCACCTGTTGTAAGATTATTTTCTAGATATAAAATGCCGCTGAGTTTGGCTTTATACAATAAAGGAGTGCAGAGAATGGATTTGGATTGAGCGGTGAGAATGTAGCGATCGCGGGTAAATTGTCCTTCATGCAGAGCATCATTTAAGACCACATTTTCGCGAGTGCGGGCGACATAGTTAATGATGGCGGTTGATAAAAAAGGATGTAAATTATCGGTATTTACTGAGTTTATTGGTATTGATTGCATAATTGTAACTTCATCCGAATCTGCACTTCCTGTAGCTTCGATCACCCAGTTATCCTCCTCGTTAAGAGACTTTGTTTGGGAATGCAGAATCAGAAAGCCTTTTTGTGCTCCTGCATTCTCAATCACGATTTTCATCAACTTTGCGAGTAAGTTGTGTAGAATGATTTCGCCAGAAATCGTTTGTGTTCCTTTAAGTACACTTAGTAAATCTAATACATGGGATATATTTTGCCCCGTTGTTGATGTGGATAAAGTCGTCTTAAGATCAGTTTTATGAGCTTGACTCAGAAATTGTGGGTATTGGGCTTCCAAATCTTTTACTTTGGCTGTAGCCCCCCAGAGTTGATAGGCGTAGTGAGCATCTTGCAAATAGTGACGAGCAAGATGATCTTGGTTTCTATCTATATAAAACTTTGCTGCTAATTCATAAGCGAGGGCTTCTTCATTAAGATATTCATGTTCGTGTGCTAAAGCAATAGCGCGATCATAATATTCCCTAGCCTCTCTATTTTTGCCCAACACGCGATCACGTTCAGCCTCCACTAGATAAAATTTGTGTAGATAATTCATGGGAGCATGATCTGCCCATTTTTTCATTTTCTTCTGGTTATTAGTAACTTGTTTTAAAAGAAATTTTTGTTTTGACTCAGCAACATCCTTGAAAACGGCGAGTCGTGCTAAAGAATCATAGAGATAGAATAGAGGAATAAGGAGTGAGGCTGTAGCACTCCCTAAATACTTTTGAGCGAGTTCTGCATTTTTAACAGCTTCATGGTAATTCTGAAATAAATAACAAAGAATCATTTTGTGGAAATAGATATTGCAAATTGCGGTTTTATCATTCGCTTCTAAATGAAGTGGAAGCATTTTCTCTTCGTTGTAAAACTCACCCAGGAATTGACAAGAACACTTATCCTCAGATTCATCCATTAATTGCGAGATAGTTCGGTGTAAGATTTGTAAATAATTGAATATCGTTTGTTGTTTTAGCTGATTCATAGTCTGACTATATGAACATATCTGCTGTTCTAGTTTTCTCAAATTTTCTCCAACGCAATATGCATTAAAAGAATACATAAATGCTGAATAACCGCAAAATTCAAAATCCCCATTTTCTTTCCCTCTTTTATAGGCTTCTATCAGCGGTTCTAAGGTTCTGTTTCCATGTTCTTTCCAATTTTTAATAAAGCTATTAATAACATGCATAGCTCTATTTTTTTTACGTGTCATATTGAATTTATCTAAAGTTTTCATAGCGAGTTGACCAAATCTATATCCAGAATCAATATCTCCCACAACTCCACAAAGAATCATCCCGTAAGCAGCATAGACAAAAGCAGAGTCAAAAGTATTTCCATATTTAATTAATAAATTAATTTCTTCAAACACAATAAGAGAATACAGCGGTGGAGAAGTCAAATATGCTGCTACTCTTACTTGAGATAATAAGTCTATTGCTGCCATTTTGTAGGAATTAGTCATTGTTGGTAAGTCAATCAAGTCTTCAATTCGATGTCCTACCAAAGATATCTTTGTCTTTAGTAAACCAATCCAAATATTCGATTGACTCAGTTTATCTGGAAAATTCACTCCCAAAGATTTCACGACTGGTAGCACAATTTCTAAAGCCTGCAATGGCTGATTTTGTGCCATATAAGCTTGGATTTTCACTTCATATATTTTTATTGTATCCAGCAAAGTTTTAGCGTTACACAGTACCACCTCAGCCAATCTCTCCATCTCCTCAAAATTAGTGTTGAGATATGCTGCATCTGTTGCTTCCACATACAACGCCAGTGTTAAATCATACTGCTTATCCCAGCTATTTTCTGCCAACAAGTCCATGGCAATTTGCAGATATCTCAATGCTGGTTCATACGCGACTGATCCTTTCGCTCTTTTAGCAGCCATTAAATTAAGCGAAGCTAATTCATCTCGATATGATTGATGATTTATTAATTCAATGCTCAAGTTTAATTGGTTAACAATATCAAAATTTTTCCGTTCTCGCTTATCTTGTGGAGTATTTTTCAGCAGCAGTTGACCTACTTTTTGATGAACCGCGCTTCTGTGTTCTTGCGGAATCAAAAAATATGCTGCTTGCTGAATTCTGTCATGGGCAAACTTGTATTCACCCTTGACAGAGTCTGTTTCTTGTAACGAATCTGGATCAATCGACTTGTAAGCATCTTTCAAGAGTAAGATGAAACCTTCTTCAATTGGTTCACACAGTGATTTCAATATTTCTTCTGGTAATTTTTCAGAAATATTTGCTATTGTTTGAATATCAAACTGATGACCTATGCAAGCTGCTAGCTTCAACACCTCTTGCGTATCCGAAGATAACTTCTGAATCTTGCTCACCATTAGTTCAACGACGTTATCTGTAAAGTCTCTCGCTTGAATTTGCTCCAAATTCCATCGCCATCTTCTCTCATAGGTAACAGGAGATAAATCAAAGTCTACTAATCTTTCTTGATATAATGATTGCAAAAACTGGTTGACAAAGAAAGGATTGCCATTCGTTTTACGAACAAGTAATTCTGCTAGACATTTTCCTTTATCAAAAGAACAATTGAAGGTATCTACGATTAACTGATTAACATTTTGTAAATCCAAAGGCTCAAGGTGAAGATAATTGACAATCGTCCCAGATTTTTGGATTTTATCTAATGTTAGCTTCAATAGATGGTTCCCATCCACTTCATTATCACGGTACGCACCAATCAAAAACAAATATTGACTATTTTCTGCTGTCATCAGCAGTTGTATCAATTGCATTGAAGCATTATCTACCCACTGTAAATCATCTATAAAGATGACTAGTGGATGTTCTGGTTGGGTAAAAACTTGAATAAAATGTTTAAAGATTAGATGAAAGCGATTTTGAAATTCTGTCGATGACAATACAGGAAGTGATGATTGCTTACCAACAATTAATTCTACTTCCGGGATGACATCAATAAGCATTTGACCATTAGAGCCAAATGCTTCTAATAATTTTTTTCTCCATAAATTAATCTGTGATTCACTTTCGGTTAACAGTTGTTTGATTAATTGCTGAAAGGCTTGAATCAATCCTGAATAAGGAATATTGCGAGAGAATTCATCAAACTTACCAGAAATGAAATAACCTTGCTGTTGAGTCAATAATTTATAAAATTCTTGGACTAAAGCTGATTTTCCAACTCCTGAATATCCAGATATCAACATCATTTCACTTCTAGGAGGTGTATCATGATTTATATCATTCACTCTCCCAAATGCTGTGAGTAGAGTTTCAATTTCTCGTTCTCTGTGATATAGTTTTTGGATAATTTGAAATTTCTGAGAAACATCTTGGCAAGCGATGGGTAAATTTGAAATTTTACCGTTTGTCACGAGTTGGAATAAACTTTCTTCTAAATCTGCTTTGATTCCCCAGGCACTTTGGTATCTATCATCAGCATTTTTCGCCAACAATTTCATCACAAGATTGGAAATAACCAGGGGAATCTCTGGATTGACTTCATGAGGAGGTACAGGTTGTTTAGCAATATGACAATGTACTAACTCCATCAAATCAGTTGTTTCAAAAGGCAATTGACTGGTTAGCAGTTCATAAAAGGTTACTCCTAAAGAGTAAAAATCAGCACGGTAATCGAATGAACGATTCATTCTACCAGTTAACTCTGGCGAAGTATAGGCTGGGGTACCTTCTAAAGTATCGACATTTTTAGTTATGAAACTTTTTTGATAAAAAACTGTCGAAATACCAAAGTCAATAAGTTTGAGTTCCCCGTTTTCTGAGTTATAAACGATATTGGAAGGATTAATATCTTTGTGGATAATGTTAGCCGAGTGTATTCTAGCTAAACTATCAACACTCTGTATGCCTATTAAAATGAATTCTGCTAGTGTTAATTTTCTAGTCTGAATGAAAGATCTTAAAGATTCGCCACCAAAATCCTCCAAAATAATAACTAAAGTCCTCTGATATTTAACTAACGTGTACGCATTTATCACTCCAAATATATTTAACGAACTAATTATTTCAAATTCTTGTTTGTACCTAGCCAGTTCCTCAGGAGTGGGATATTTCTTGTTCAAAACCTTGAGAATAACAGGTTTTTTATCCTGAGTTCGCATACCTCGATAAACCAGGGTATTAGCACTTTCGTAGATATGCGTACTAACTTCAATGCCAGGAATTGTAATCATAATCCAGGATGTGTTTATCTAATTCTGTATCTTGTATCTTTACAAAATTTATCTCGTTTCCATCCATAGCATGGAAACGAGATAAATGGTATTGTCAATAATAGACCTCTTGCAAAAATGAGATTTTACGACGTTCTGTTCCCTGTTAAGCGTTCCCTACTTCTGCAAAAAGTCTAATAACTATCCAACAATTTAAACAGTTCACTTAACTGATTTTCCCTCAAAATACGGATAAACTTCCGTCTCAAACAACTCTTAAATATCTGGAGAATTTTTCTTGACCTTTTTTGAATTCAAAATTCAAAATATGCCCAAAGGGCACGCCAAAGGCGAACAAAGTTCAATCCGGAAGAATTTTTTTGAATTAATTAATGAGGGTCAGAGCCCCCACCATAATCTTTGATTTTGTGGTCAACAATAGCGTAGAGAGTTCAAGCTCCTACTAATTGTCTTTAATTTTGAATTTTGAACTTTGAACTTTGAATTTGAGCCCGAAGGGCGAGTGACTTGCTCTTGATAATCTTCGCGCACGGGACAGTTATAAGTTGCTGTACGAGGTGCAATTTTTGGTAACCAAGTTGTATGTATTGTATAACTAAAATTTAGCTCGGGATGATCGAGTTTGCAAACAGATCCTTGAGCAAGATTCTTGGCATCAAAAATCCAGATTTCATCGCTGTTTTCTGAAGCAACGGTACAAACAATGTAACCATCTGTTGAACTTCCAGCACCATGAACGCGGGGTACAAATTGCGGAGATAAAATCATGTGATTGTTCGATTTACCATCTTCATAAGTAACAGGGAACTCATAGGCGTAAGCAATCTTCATGTCTATTGTATTTAGACGGAATAGACACGAAGGTTTGTTTTGTCGATTGTTTGCTTGAAGTAATTTCTTTGGTGACACTATCCGCTTTTCATTATCTTTGTACAAATCGAAGATAAATTTTGTGAATAGTTCTTGCCAAAAACCTGAAGACTGCCAGTAAATATTTTCTAGCTGTCCTGATGGTAGACCTGTTGATAAGCGATCGCAGTAAGTGTAAAGTCCTACACCCCAAGTATACCTCGAATGAGATAACACATTTGATTCAACAATCTCTCCGCTTTCACCATCTATAATATAGCGACTATTACGGCTAACATCTGTGACGCTAGTCAGCATACCTACTAGATTCGAGGGTACGGAAGTTTCAGGGTTAGAGGCGAAATTATCACTCTGACGCACCCACTCAGCGACATCTGCACTGTTATGGGTTACGTGAAGCGTAATTTTGTTGTCTGGATTCTCGTACTCTGATACATGGATTGTAGCCTCTGGAAGAACTATCTTCTGCGCGACAACTTTCACTTCCTGCTGACTCACTTGGGGGCGTTGTCCGTTTTTCAAGTCTGCATAGAATGAAATATTAGATGATACTGGTTCATTTAGAACTTCTCTCACCAGATTTTCTAGCTTCTTATTCTTGATAATTGGTTTGGTAATCAGCTTGACTTTCGATCTCTAAGTATAGATGCTTATCAAGACTCATTGTTTTGTTGTGATAAGAATGCATCTCTAACTTCCTTGCGAGGTTCATTTAAAACATCGACATAGTAACGTTCTGAAGAAGCTGCAACTTGAATAGTTTTTTGCTCACATATCCAAGAAAAATATTCCAGAGCAATTTTATGTTTTTCCACTGTATTCAATTCTCCACTTATATTGAGCTTTTCCTGTAAATCAGGAGGTGCTATCAGATCAAATTCCTTGGGTTGTTCTAATATTAAAGAGTCTAGTAAACCCTCAAATCCCACAAAAGCCAGACGGTAAATTATCAATTTACTAAAATAACCATGAAAGTAACCGCCATGAACATCTATCCCTGTTGAACTGTTGTTAAAAGAGTCAAAAAAAGCCTTGAGAAGCCTTATGTACTGCCAAAGTTTCAACGGAGATTTTTGATTTGGACAAATGAGAACATTGATTGTTTTGCCATCACGACCTGGGTAGTCAGTTTTATCTTGATATTCTGTACAATCAAAATAGGTAAACAAATCAGCGATTGATTCTGGATCTTCACTTTTAGGAACTAAAGATTCCGGGTCTTTCTTATTCTGTAAAAGGTTTCGCTCTTCCTGCTTGTTTAAAACCTTAACCCCAAGATATTTAAGTAGATGGTCGAATTTTTTCTTAGAAACAAATAGCTGATTATTTGCTGACAATCTCTGCTTTATCTGCTCTAAATTCACAATTCCATAAACATTTTTGTCTGGTAAATTAACTGTCACATTACCAAGTCGATATCCTTGAGTACGAGTACTAGCTGGAAAAGAGAAATAACTAGCTGCTGTTGAAGCAAGGCGTAATGCTACATCTCCCTCGCTACTAAAGAGATAAGCTTCTTCAAAACGACGCAAAGAAGAGCGTAAAAAATTAGTCCGTCCTGAAAGAATAGTATTTACTGGAATGTCTGGAGAAACCAAAATCAACCGACCTAAACTGAAAACACGACCAATATTAGATGATGGTTGTTTGTTCAAATTCTTGACATTACCAATAGATTTTTGATCAAAGACGTCAGAGAGAACTCGCACGACTTCTGTTGTGATGAATCCACCCATACTATGACCAATAAATGTCAACTTAATTCTTTTTTTATCCCACTCCTCTTTTGCTTGTTTTTTTGCTTGTTTTTCATCATATAAAAAAGCTTGGCTGGAAAGAAAATGTTGGGTATAACGCTCTATTAAACCTTGATCTAATTGTCTAATAAATTCTATCAAATCTGGCACGGCATAATATCTTGCGCGATATTCATCTCGGAAATAAACAATAATTCTCAAAAAGAATAAACTTCCAACAAAAGAAGCTACACACAGACCTGCCAAAATCAAAATTCCAAACCAAGAATACGAGAATAAAAATAATAATAAAATACCAATAGCAGTAATTGCTAACCCACTATATAGTAAAAATTGTAGTAAACTCGGTAAAGAATTAAATGCATTCTTCAGGCTAGAAGGAACACTTTCCGATGACCATCGGTAACCTAAATAAACAAAGCTACTTTTTCTATCTTTCAGAGCATTGTCTTGTTGATTCAGATATTTGCAAACTTGTTCCCAATCTTCGCGTACATAGTCTTTCTGTCCATCCTTAACACCAGTATTATAACCATGAATTTGAATAACCAATCCTAACTCTTCTGTCTGCGATTGACTGTTTTGATAAAGATGGTCTATAACATCATCAATTGTCGGCAAAGTTTCATCCACTTTCAACTTATCATCTTCTATATTGATAGGTGCGGTGCTGCGGATAAAGTAACCGGGAATAGTTAGATTTTTGCCATCAATTTTCTGATTTTTTACAAGGTCATCTATCAAAAGATCCATATTTGCTACCTAATTTTGTGTTAAGGTTTAAAAATTTTGAGAGAAGTTGGAGCGGAGGTTTCCTCCGTAAGCGATAGCTCCTCGCGGAGCGAGGCTCCAATCTTCCGTGATTTTGAATTCTTGGTCGGGAGCGTGGGGTCTTGAATGCGTGAACTTTGTAAGCGCAAAGCGTGCCGTAGGCATACACGTAGTGTGTCCACAGGGCTTAGGGGCTGACGGTCTTCTCCACAGGAAAGCTTTCTGCGCTTGCCGTGAGCAGAAAATTAAGCGTATCTGGACTCTTGAAAGTTTGGTATCTCACATTTTGCACCAAGAAAAATTTATTGTATTGGATCACTAAGTATTAAACCAAAAATCCTTTATGAGCGCGAGAAAAGCCAAGAAAAATTATCTAGCTTACCCTTGCATCTTTATTAGCTTATACGGTTTTCTATGGATAGATACAAGATATGATGTATGCTTGTGACAATTGACAAGCGATGGCACGGAGGGCGGGCACTGCGTCCCATCGCTTTATATACGAGTCGATATCATCATAGCTCCACACGTTCCCACACCAGTTCAAAAACCTTCAGGACTCCATCAGTTTCGGTCGGTGGCGTTTTTAGTGTGACTCGATTCCCATTCAATGTGAACGTTCGGACTAAATCTTTGCCAACCCGATTGGGAATCGATGCTATCTCGACGTGATGAGTAACCGTCCAAGCTCTAAGCCGCATCTGTCTGTTCGTCGCTCGGTTGTAGCACAAAGTCAAACTCGGCTGTATAGAAAGGTTTGTTTTGATTGTATGCGTTGAGTTTGTCGGATGCTTCATGTTTTTGCAGCTTGAGGATGGCAGATCTGACTGCGAACGTTGTATCTGAATCGAGGTGCGGATCTCCATCAATATGAATTTGTGTAGTCAGGGGTATATAGCCTGTAGCACTCAACTTAAAATGGATATGGCTTGCTCGCAGGGTATGTCGTCCCAAAAGCTGCAGCAGCTCACCGCACGGTCCGCTTGATGGGATAGTGTACCCTATTGGCACAACCGTTTCAAATGCGTAGGAGCCGTCGGAATTGGTTCTGAAACGACCTCGGAAGTTACCCTTTGGCTGGGATGCATCTTGAAGGTCATAGAGTCCCTTTGAATTTGACTGCCAGACATCAACAAGCGCATTAACAATTGGTTTGTTGTTCCGGTCTAAGACGCGTCCTGATAGGAAGAGCGTATTGCCGTCGGGATCGATTCCGAGGCGATCGCCCATGTTGCGCTCTGGTGCATCCGCTACATAGACAGGACCTTCCACATTACTTTCCGTAGCTGTGCTACTGTTGTTATGCAACAGAACCACTAGCTCTGAGATTCCCAGCACGTCGAGCAACATATGAATTTCCCCATTCGGTATCTCTTTTGTGTAGCGATCTGCCCGAATGATAAAATCGCGCAAGAGCGATAACTCTTGTTCCGTCAGATTCACCTCCTGCACGAAGGCGTGCAGATGTCGAATCAGGCTGGCATAAATCTCATAAAGGCGTGGATGAGTCTTGCCTTGATCACCGTGCTCAATCACGGCTTGAGTGATATTTTCGAGAGTAATGTTTCTCATCTTTATCTGCTCCGTGAAACTTATCCATAGTTGACTACTTTAGTTAGAGTCTTGTTTTACAACTACTTTTAGCATTGGTCAACTCATTTTACAGACTAGTTTGGTGTTCACTTCCTACTGCTGTATTTTAATGATAAGTCTTTAACCGGACACGATATTAGGCATTGCTGGATACCAGTTCCCTACCTTCGGTGCAGCACAACCTCACCACGCGGCTGACTTGGGTTTTTAGCTTGGATTTATATCACACTTCAATTGAAAATACTCTTGATACAACCGACAACTAGGTGTAGCTAGATTGTCATCCAACTTAATCAACCCCATACTTTTTAACTTATGAGCAAGAACAGGTTCTAACTTTACAGGTTTAGTAGCACTCATCACTGTAGAAACAGCAAATGCTAATTCTGGTTGCACCTTCAAAGTTGCCCAATAAGGTTGGATATGACGGTAATAAATGCTTGTGGGTGTGGCAGCAGTTTGCAGCAGTTGCCCTAAAGCAACCTCTCCACGACTAAGGTGATAAAGTGTCAGGTGTACTAATGAAGGATGTCCGCCAACGATGTCCGTTACTAACCTTGCTTCATCATCTGTCCAATTGAGTCCAAAGCGCTGGGCTAACTCTTGCACCTGCTCTAAACTAAAATAGTTTAACTCAATCGGTAGTCCGACATTAAATGGAGACTGATTCAGCTGGAGGGGAACATAAACTTCAGTTGAGTGAGCCACAATCAAGCGCAGCTTTTGCCAAATAGGTTGCCTTTTGGCGTCTTCGTACCAGGAACGCAACAAGGGTAAAAATTCTTGTGCCACTTGTGGATGCTCAAAAATCTGATTCACTTCGTCCAACGCCAAAACCAGAGGAGAATCAATCTGCTCTAAGACATAATTTCGTAAATAAAGCGAGCAGCTGACTTTGCTGCCAATATCTTCATCCCAAAACTCGTCTAATCTTGGTTCAAGCTCAAGCTGACAAGAGATGTTGGCACATAACCAACGCAAAAAGCGGTTCAAATCGCTCAAGATAGTTTGATCAACTTGCTCCTGCAAATTCAGGCTCACTGTATGGTAGCCGATCTGCTTGGCATACTCAACAATCCTGATCAGCAGCGAGGTTTTACCCATTTCTTGAGGAGCTTTCATGCGAATTAAGGCTCCTGGGTTGATAATTTCTTTATAAACCTGTGTGGTAATCTCTGGTTGTTCAATGTAATAGGGAGAACCAAGCGGGACTAAACCACTAGGAAAACGAGGTGACATTTCCTGCTGGAAATTGGGAGAATTTCTTACAGAGGGACGTTGTTCCAAGGTTGTTTTTGGAGAAGCTTGTGTAGTCACATACGACTCTAGTAGCGTCCGACAGTTTTTTTTAGTCACACGGTTGCCGATCAGTTCAGACAATTTTTGACATAATTTTCGAGCGACATTCTTAGTAAAGTAATTAGGACTATAGCCTCCCTGTTGAGCAATTTGGTTGTAAGTTTGACTTTGCCAAATACCTCGTAAAACAAAAATTTCTGTATGATTAAGGGGGCGATTTTGATATTCCAGGAACTTGCCATTGAGCATCTCAATGAGTGAATCGAGAGCCGTTGTTTTGGAAAAAACTGAGGTGACTACTGGCAATCGGATGTTTGTTTGCACACCTCTAGCATTTGGGGTGGAAGCCAGCATTGAGAAATCTGTCTTCTGTTTGCGTTTAGTCCATACATTTTGCTGTGACAAAATCATAGATGGTTCAGCAGGATTCTGGAAAATCATTGGTAGCCAAGTGGCACAGGGATATTCCACCTCTAATCCTTGCAGTCTTTCGCGTGCAGAACGCACTGCATTGTATAAAGACTTTCCAGTTGAAAATTCTGCCAGAAAATACTTTAAAAATTCTTGAGCGACGACATCCGGTACAGGCTCACGCATGACAATCACTTGTGGAATTTGCAAATCTTGGAGTTCCTGCGCCAACCCTAAACCATCACAAGAGTTGAAAATCGCTAGCTTCAACCCACGACTAATAGCTTGTCTTAGACCATATCTTAACTGCTCAAGGGTAATTGTATCTGTTTTATTTATTTGCAAAAATCCTTTTTCTTGACTAAAACTATGACCCGCAAAAAAGAGAATATCCCAATTTTGTTGCCATAGCTGATCGTTTAAATGACCGAGATTTGGCTCTATTAAAAATCTAACTTCTGCTTGAGTTGATAGTTTATCTAAAAGAGTTTTATCCTGACTAATATCAATTCCCTGACTATTCCCAAAAATTGCCAAAATTCTCACTTTACCTGTGCGATTATTTACCAGCAATTTATTAGTGTTTTGATACTCTGGCGCACTCAACGCCACTTCTGCATATGGGTAATCGTCAAAAAATTTCCACAGATGCCAAGGAAGTCGTCGCAGTAAATGGTCGTTGGTTTCAATAATGAAGCGAATTTCTTCAGAGGGTTTTAATTGTGTACGTAACTGCTGGTCTATTTTGCGAAACTTTGTTGAGTTAAGCCATGTATTGATTTTTTTTGACAACAGCTTACACAAGCCATGAATATCAGCTTCAGAAATATTAGTGATACAATCTTCTGCAATTTCAAAATTATCATCTACTTCGTTATCCAGACGCCAACTCAAGCGTTGATAAAAAGCATAATAAACTGACTGCCAAGTTTGGTATAGTTCATAAATTTTTGGTGCGGCTGGTAAGCTGGCAGTGAATTTCATCTGGTAGGGGTTGTCTGCTTCTCCAAGCTGAGCCGTCACCGTAGCACAGCCTTCGTGTAGGTTCCCTTGACCTAGGCTTAAAACAACTAACCTACTCATAGGAGTTTGATCAAATAAAGGTCAACTGTAGACGTGACGAATCATTGGCAAGGATGGAGATAATCCGGCGTACAAGTATCTTAACTTTTAGGACGGTTTCCTTTAGCATAGAACAAAAATCTGTATAATGAAGTAAACATTTTTACATTTTTTGTACTTTACTTTTTATCCTTTTTTGCTCACAATAACAAATCTAATCGATTTTTACTAATCAGTTACGCACCTTGGTTATTTTAATAAAATTTTGATAGAAATGTAACATTGTTTTGAAAGCTTATTATAACAATTCATAATTTCTTATTATTGTAGAAAATAGAAACGTTAAGTCTATTGAAAATATTCTTTTGTAGTATACTGAATTTCGACAAGATCGATCAAGATTTTCAGGCGAAACCCCCGCAATTCATAGCTGGAGAATGACTAAATACCCCCCATGAGCATTTGCACACCAGCAAGAATGAAAATGTTTCTCTTTAATCTGTCTTATTTTTCTCTTATTGGTAAAACAAAATCAAATGGTCTAGCTGTTGTTTCGCTTCCAGAGTGATTAGGCATAAGCTCTTACCCACTGCACTTTTTTGTATCAAGTATTACCCAAAAACACGGCTGCTCCCAGAGGGAGCATCGCAACCAGAGGCACGCGCTTGCACATGGACAATCGTCCTTGATAATTTACCAGAAATTTAACGCCTCTGTTCAAGGGGAAAATATGCAAGTTATCGCGCAACAGCTTATCATCACTGCTTCAGTTGGAAATTTTCATCAAAATCTTTCAGTGAGGGATACACAATAGGAGGCGTTGCATTAATCGTTAACAACCGCTGCTTATACTCTTCCAAATAAGCTTGGCGACGCTCATCCCCGATGCGACTTGCGCCCCAAACAATGAAAGGTGGCAAAACATCGAAACCTACAAAGCGAAAAATTCCGTGATTAATTGGATAGAGGATCGTACGAATCTCACCATTGATCCCTATTTCGGTGTACATGGTTAATCCACCACCTGTGGTGAGAGACAGCATGGCTTTTTTTCCTTGAAAAACTCCATTGTCATAAAACCTCCCGCCACCATAAATTTTTCCCATTGCAAAAACTCTATCAACCCAACCCTTGAGGATCGCAGGAAGTCCAAACCACCAAAGTGGAAACTGAAAAATCAGCACATCGCACCAGTCAAGTTTCTCCATCTCCGCCTTGATATCTGGGGCAAAGCCATCAACTTCAGTGGCATACATTTCTTCAGTTTGCTGATTGTAGTACTTTAATTCTTTATGAGAAGTAAAGTTGCGGCGGTCAGAAACTGGGTTGAACTGCATGGCATAAAGGTCAGAAATGATCACCTCATGTCCTATGGTCTGCAGTACTTCCTTAGCATAGCGAGTCAGTGCACTATTGAAACTGTTGGGTTCTGGGTGAGCGTGAACAATAAAGAATTTCATCTTGACATCCCCTAAACACTTATCCGAGTCTAATATGCTGCTTATAATACAGATACTAAACATGGATAAACGGATAAGGGGAGTCAGTGCTGTGCGTCCTGATACTCCCCTAAAATTTTTAAGTTGTGGGCTTCTGAATTGTTTTTGCCGACTGGCTAAATAACAAATCTCTTGACTTTTCTACATCAAGCGCCTGATTTTTGAAGGCTTCTGCCTTTTCGTAAGCACGAATTGTTGCTGGACGCGCCTGAATTGTTTCAAACCAGCGCTTGAGGTGAGGAAAGTTCTCTAAGTTTTGACCTTGGCGCTCATATGGCACAATCCACGGATAGCTAGCAATATCGGCGATGGAATAATCAAAAGCAATAAACTCTCTATCAGACAGCCGCTTATCTAGGACAGCATACAAGCGTCCCGTCTCATTGACATAGCGGTTAATAGCATAGTCAATTTTTTCGGGTGCGTATTGGCTGAAGTGGTGGTTCTGTCCCGCCATCGGTCCCAAACCCCCCATTTGCCAAAAAAGCCATTGCAGGACTTCAACGCGTTCGCGCAAATCTCCTGGAATCAACTTCCCTGTTTTTTCTGCCAAATACAGCAAGATAGCACCAGACTCAAAAACTGAAATCGGTTCACCACCTCCTGCTGGTTCATGATCCACAATTGCGGGGATACGATTGTTAGGAGAAATTTTGAGAAACTCAGGCTTAAATTGATCCCCCGCGCCAATGTTGACAGGAACAATTGTGTAAGGTATTCCCACTTCTTCAAGGAAGATTGTGATTTTATGTCCGTTTGGTGTTGTCCAGTAATAAAGCGAAATCATTAGTTATATTTCCTGATGTTTAAATGAACTGTTTGTCACGAGTAGCTTATCTGATATATCGCTTTTAAGGCGCTTCAAATCTGTGCCATACCGCCATCGACAAACAACTCGATGCCGTTCACAAAGCTGCTGTCGTCTGAAGCTAGAAAGACAACGGCTTTGGCAATCTCATCAGGCGTGCCTACTCTTCCCAACGGGATGGCGCTGGCTTGACTGTCCACGAATTCTTGCAACTGCTGGTCATTCAGTCCCAAATGATCGTAAGCAGGAGTCGGAACCACACCAGGGCTAATGGCATTCACTCGGATCTTGCGTTCTCTGAGGTCGAGTATCCAATTCCGAGCAAATGATCTCACGGCGGCTTTGGTGGCGCTGTAAACACTGAAAGCTGGCGTACCTTTTATAGAAGTCTGAGAAGCATTCAGGATAATAGAAGCGCCCTCTGGCAACAGTGGCAGTGCCTTCTGCACAGTGAACAGCAGACCTTTGACGTTAGTGTTGAACGTTTTGTCAAAGTGTTCTTCGGTGATTTCGCCGAGTGGGACGAGTTCTCCACCGCCAGCATTGGCGAAGATCACATCAAGGTGTCCTTGCTCTTGCTTGATCGTGGCGAACAGGCGATCGAGGTCTGCAAGATTCGAGGCATCACTCTGAATACCCGTGACGTTTTTACCGATCACTTTCACGGCAGCATCAAGTTCAGTTTGGCGACGACCCGTGATGAAGACATAGGCACCTTCGGCGACAAAGCGCTTGGCAGTGGCAAGACCGATGCCACTGGTACCGCCGGTGACAAGAGCGACTTTTCCTTCTAGTTTTTTCATGATGATGAGTCCTGTGATTGCTGATTGGGGTTAGCTTATATCTTGCACCTAACCGTATAAGCCTGGGCTGAGTCAAAAGCAGCGCAAGAAAGTTACATAACTTTTATTGGCTTTTACCGGTAAAATATGGGCTTCAGGTTTAGTGTTGAGTGTTAAAATACACTAGTTTTTCTAAGTGCAAAATGTGAGTTAGCAGTTAAAGGACATGGTTGAAATTGTTTGACTTGGTAGATGATTTTGGTGCGATTGACTTTGCTGCAAAGTCAATCGCTCATGAGTCAATCAAATGAGTAGTACTCTGGTGACTTGCTGTCTACCCATTGTTTGCTCGTGATGTCTTTTACTTTGGCGAGAATACGTGGACAGTTCTCATCTCAACTCTCATAAGGGTTTCCCAGTCTATCCACAAAAACGTTATGGGCAAATGGCAGACGTCCGGGATCGCGACGTGGTTCTGCTGCATATCCAACTGGTACAAGAACTGCGATCGCAATATCTGGATTATCCGCAGCACCAATCACTTCCTTGACTTTCTCTTCAATCCAACCATTCATAAAGCAGGTGGACAAGCCCAGACTTTCTGCTGCTAGCACCAAATGAGTTGCAGCGATTATGGCATCTTTGATGGCATACTCCCGACGCTTGTCTCCAACTCCTGCTTGATACTGCGGGATATTGGTTTTAAAGTAGTTTACCGTCTTCTCATTCCATGCACCCGTTTCGAGTCCCTGATTCAAAATCGGTGTTAAGTCTTGTTCTCCAGCAGTCGCATCAGCAGCAAAGACAAATGTCACAGGCGCTTCAACGACTTGTTTTTGATTCCAAGATGCTGCAGAAAGAGCCGCTTTTTGTGCCTCATCTTGCACAAGAACTATCCGCCAATCTTGAATGTTATAGCTACTGGGCGCTGCTACGGTGAGTTCAACGAGTTGCCTAAGTAGTTCCGGGGATATGGGATCTGATTTGAAAGTCTTGATAGAACGACGCTGAATAATGGCGCTGGGTACATCTAGAGGTTTAGTTTGAAGGTTGAGTTCTTGAACCATGAGATTTATCCGTCAATTTTCACAAAGATTATAAGCTTGGATCACAGCTGTTCATCATTCGTACATCTATAAGAACAACGAATTATTTGGCTCCTACTAAAGAGGGATATTGCTCTTCTACTGTCGGATAATCGGTGTAACCCTTTTCTCCACCACCATAAAAAGTCGTCGAATCTCCCTCAGTCAGCGGTGCATTGAGAGCAAAACGCCGGGGTAAATCGGGGTTTGATATATATAGTGTGCCAAAAGCAACGAGCTCTGCTTCTTCTTTCGCTAGGACTGCATCGCCTTTTTCGCGAGTGTATGCCCCATTAACGATAAGTGTACCGTGATAGCGATCGCGTAGATGACTGGTTGGCACCACTATTGCTCCATGTTGGATATCGCGATCTATCGCCTCAAAAATATGCAGATATGCTAAATCAAACTGGTTCAAGGCTTGGGCAGCATAACCAAATGTTTCCAGTGGATTGGAGTCTTGCATATCGTTAAACGTCCCACTGGGAGAAAGGCGTACCCCAACCCGTTTTGCACCCCACACTCCAACAACTGCTTCGGTTACCTCCAACAGCAGTCGGGCACGATTTTCTACAGAACCGCCATATTTATCTGTACGTTTATTCGTACCATCCCGGAGGAACTGGTCAAGTAAATAACCATTAGCACTGTGAACTTCTACACCATCAAAACCAGCTGCCAGAGCATTTTCTGCCCCTTTACGATATTGTTCGACAATTTCAGGAATCTCCGACGTTTCCAAAGCACGAGGAGTTACATATGGTTTCATACCTTCAAAAGTCAGTACCTCACCTTTAGGTGCGATCGCAGAAGGTGCTAACGGTAACTCACCATTCGGTTGAAAATCAGGATGTGAAATGCGTCCTACATGCCATAGTTGCAGGTAAATTCTTCCTCCGTGCTGATGCACTGCATCCGTGACTAACTTCCAACCCTCTACTTGTTCTTGCGAGTGAATTCCTGGTGTATAAGGATACCCTTGCCCTTGTGGAGAAACCTGAGTGGCTTCAGCGATAATCAGCCCTGCAGAAGCGCGTTGAGTATAGTAGGTGGCGTTGAGTTGGTGCGGTACATTACCCTCTCCTGCACGATTACGAGTTAAGGGAGCCATCACTATGCGGTTGGGCAGTTCTAGATCACCTAGTTTGTATGGCGAGAGTAAGTTTATGTTAGCGTTCATAAATTGAATCTCCAAATTTTGTGCTTAGCCAAAAATCAAAACTCCTAGTTAATTCAGTCATCACTCAGACGGATGAAATTGATAACAGGTAACTGGTAACACTCAACAGTGAACAGTAAACAGTGAACTGTGATAACTGGTAACTGATAACTGATAACTGTTAAACAACTGACTGCACAACCCCGCCATCCACCCGCACAGCTGCACCGTTAGTGGCTGAGGCTATTGGACTGGATAGATAAACAACCATTGCTGCAACCTCATCAATTGTTGCAAAGCGTTTGATCAGCGAAGTTGGGCGAACATTTTTGAAAAAGTCAGCTTCGACTTCCTCAGAACTAATACCACGGTCTTTTGCCATTTTTGCGACAAAATCCTCAACGCCTTCTGAGCGAGTTGGTCCTGCTAGAACAGAGTTGACTGTGACTTTAGTCCCAATTGTCGATTGTGCTAAACCTCTTGCAATGGCAAGTTGAGCCGTTTTTGTCATACCATAGTGAATCATCTCAACAGGAATTTGTATCGCAGATTCACTGGATATAAAAATAATACGTCCCCAGTCTTGTTCCAACATCTTTGGTAGGTAGTGGCGACTCAAACGGACTCCACTAAGAACGTTAGCTTCAAAGATGTTGAACCAGTCTTCATCGGTGATATCTGAAAATGGCTTTGGCTCGTAAACACCAAGATTGTTGATTAGGATATCAATGTGAGGAACTTGTTGAAAGACTTCCGAGGCTCCTTCTTTTTTTGCAAGATCACCAACCACACCGGAAACTTTTGCTTGTGGGTTGCTGTGTTGAATTTTGGCGATTGCCTCCTCAACTCGTCCAGAAGATCGTCCAGTAATAATAACTGATACCCCTTCTTGTGCGAGTCCTTGTGCAATTGCAAAACCAATACCTGCTGTTGAACCACTTACCAGCGCGGATTTACCATGCAACTTCAAGTCCATTGCTTGAACTCCAACAAATGATCGGATTTACGCATTATGCAAGTCTTGTTAAAACTGATTATCAAAGAGCCAAGACTGACTGTCCTACACCAGTTCAAATCGTCATTCGTGAGTTATTGATGACGAATTGAACTACAGATACTGTGCTAAAGTCTTACTCAACGTTGTCTTTGGCACTGCACCAACTACAGTATCGACTTGCCGTCCACCTTTGAACACTATGAGCGTAGGAATGCTGCGAATTCCGTAATTGCTGGCAATAGTAGGATTTTCATCTGTATTCAGCTTCACTACTTTTACCTGTCCTGTATATTCAGCAGCAATGTCATCTACCACCGGACCAACCATACGACAAGGTCCACACCACGGTGCCCAAAAGTCCACTAACACTGGAACTTCACTGTCAAGAACTTCTTGCTTGAACGTGGCATCTGTCACATTTGCAATGGATGACATAATTTTTTCTCCATTAATTCGTTAATTCGATAATATCGAATAATTAAAATATAGTCAACTTGATGAGATAATACAAGTATGAGATTCTTGTATCACCCAGACCGAAAACATATTTCCTTACCAGCAGTGCTTTACGCTTTGGGCGATCCGGTGCGGCTGGAGATTGTGCGGCGGCTGGCAGTTAAGGAAGAGCAATGCTGTGCTGACTTTGATTTTGCCATTGCCAAATCCACCATGTCCAATCACTTCAAGATTTTGCGAGAGTCAGGCGTCGTTTTGACTCGCAAAGAAGGAACACAGCACATTAATATGTTGCGCAAAGAGGATTTGGAAGCACTTTTTCCAGGGTTGCTGGACGCTGTGTTGCGCTCAGCTAAGCCTTTGTCTGCTAATATTCGCCAAGAAAACGTAATTGGAAGTAGCACAGAACTAATCTAAAATTCTGCTATGTCTTCAAATTATCGAGAATTTCAACCTTCAGCGCGTCTGGCTTCAACGATCGAATGCTTTTGGATGCTCGAAGCTGCGGAAGATAACTATCAGTCGGTATTGCCGGATGGATGTACAGACCTATTGTTACGATTTACACAGCAAGAACAGCATTTTGATATCGTCGGGGCGATGACACAGCCGCAGCGTGTCGAAGTGCTTGCAGGCGCTGCTTTTGTCGGCATACGCTTCAAGCCCGGTATGGCGTATTCGATATTGCCTGTGCACGGTGCGACGCTCACCGATAAAACTGTACCATTGCGATCGCTTTGGCAAGGTGACGCCAACAGCCTTACAAAACAATTAATCCATGCGGAGAACGGCGAAGAACAGGTACATGCATTGGAAAAAGCTTTAGAAATGATTCATCCGCCATCGGCAGCACAAAGGGCGATTGATACGCTTGTAGAGCACGATGGCCAGATGTCCCTGGATGAGCTATGCGATATTGCTGAAATGGGCGAGCGTCAGTTTCGCCGTCTTTGCCTTGAGCGCACGGGGCTTGCGCCGAAACTGCTCGCCCGTATCCTTCGCTTTCGCCGCGTCACACGCTTGCTCGACGATAACAATGCGATGAGCATGGCAGTTTTGGCTGCCGAATGCGGTTACTTTGATCAAGGGCATATGATTCATGATTTTCAAGTGTTTGCAGCAACCAGCCCGACACGTTATCTTGCGCGATCCTCCTAAGTCCGTTTTTTACAATACGTTCAAATATCACTCGTTTAATGTAATTAAACGATAGACGCAATCAATTCAAAATAATTGACAATGAACGATAGTTGTAACCAGACATTACAAAATCATGTTTCTGCCCAGCCGCGTTATGGCATCGATGCGCCTGGGTTCATCCAAGGCTTTTTTCTAGTTGGTATATCAGCGTTTCTCGCCGGATTTTTTATCCCCAGTTTTAATCTCTTTGGCATCCATGTCGCTTTTCTTGGTTCATTGCTTTGCTTTACCGCGCTAATACCGCTTGCCCTAGGTACCTCAATGGCTATCTATGGTCTGCGCGGAAAGTTTAATATCCGTGACCTGATGCTCAACATGATCGCCTGGCGTGGCGATGAGCAGGTGCTCGATGTCGGTACCGGACGCGGTCTGCTCGCCATCGGTGCGGCGAAGTGCTTGAGCAGCGGAAAAGCGATCGGCATCGATATTTGGAGAGCGCAGGATTTATCTGGCAACACGATGGAAAATACGCTGCGTAATGTCGCGCTGGAGGGTATGCAGGGTAAGGTAGAACTCAAGAAAGAGGACATTCGCTCTACCAGCTTTGCTGATCAATCGTTTGATGTGATTCTGTCGCTGCTTTGCTTGCATAATATCGAAGATGAGAAGGAACGTGATGTTGCTTGCCATGAAATCGCGCGCATCCTGAAACCGGGCGGTACAGTATTAATCGCCGATTACATTCCAACCGGCGGCTATGCTAAAGCCCTTGCTGCCGCAGGGCTTGCCGTGAAAAGCTCCAAATCCCATTTGCGTGCAGCGTATGCGCTCATGTGGATTGTCACCGCAACTAAAGAAGGAAATCTATAATGAAGCTCGGCTATATTATTTTATACGTAGAAAACGTGTTGCAAACTGTGGAATTTTACGAGCACGCCTTCGGCTTGCAGCGCCGCATGGTGACGGAAGAGAATCAATACGCTGAACTAGAAACCGGCGCGACGAGACTCACGTTTGCCGCCAATGACTTTGTGAAAAACCTGACCACAGTTCCAATTGACGCCACAGCACCACACAAACCCGCGCCGCCTATCGAAATCGCGCTGGTGACAGAAGACGTCGAGCCTGCGTTTCAAAAAGCTATTAGCGCCGGTGCGGTGGAAGTCAAAAAGCCGGAACGCAAGCCTTGGGGACAGCTTGTCGGGTATCTACGCGACAATAACGGCTTTCTGGTCGAAATTTGCTCGCCCCTCCCATGAGGAGCCGGAAAATTTAAACCAGGATTATCTGCATCCATTTGTTCCGCAGTTGCTACAACCGAGGAGACTTGCCCAGGACTTACGCAACTGGCACAGGCGTTAAGCGTTTGCGTAGCGCCCCCTTAGGGGCTAGCTCTTCGTCCGAGAGTGCCGCCCCTCTTAGGGGCTAGGAATCGCTCTCTTATAGTACACGTGTATTATTATGACTGACGCAACTGGTACAGGGCGATCGCTCTCTCAAAGATTTAGCGCGATATACTGGTCAAACAATCTATCAAATTAAGCATTGTTAGGCTGCTGTTGAAAACTTTTAATCTTGTCATAGTCGCCTTGCATACCAAGCATGAATAAAAAGAGTTTGCAAAAATAATACAGGAACATCAAAGCCGCTGGATGCGATGATCGACGCGACTTCGTGAGGTGGTAGCACAGCAGCATCCCGACCATGAGAGTCAAGGAATTTTTCGATGTCTTGCTCCGGGTATTCGGCATACTTCAACATCCGAGTCCAAACCTCACGAAGGCTTTGATATGAGGAAGTGGACATATCGCAAGCCGAGTCCGCGCTAACCAAGTATCCCTGAGAGCGAAGTCGTGAAGCAATTTGACTGAAAAAGTTGCGCCGCTCTTCTTGCTGCATAAAGAAGTGCGAAACCAGCAGGCAAGTCACCGCATAGAACGGCTCCGAGGCGGGCAAAGAATCGAGATAACCTTGGTGCCATGTACAACGTGATGCAACTCCACACGCTTCGGCTTGCTGACGACAAATGTTAAGCATTGCAGGCGCAGGCTCAACCGCTGTGAATTGCCACTGTGGAAATTCACGGGCGAGATAAATCAATTCCAAGCCAGTTCCTACACCTACACAAAGAATCCGCGCATCAAAAGGAAGCTCACAAAGGATTAGGCGGGTCAGTAAATGAAGTGTGTCGCGCAATGGAGCAACCTTAGCCACTCTTTCGTCGTAGGTAGAGGCGCGTTCTTCGTTAAAGACAACAGTTTGCTTTTGATTTGGCATTATGTAGAGTAAATAATTATACCAATTTAAAAAATGTTTGCGACAGATAAGGCATTAAGGTCGCGTAAGTCCTGATCATGCTGTTATATTATCACCGCCCTGTCGATCAATCGCTAATCGTACAACGGATAGCCCCAAAATGATGAGGAACAGCACTAACCCAATTGTGCAAGCATAGCTAATTTCCAAATTACTAAATGCTTGTTCATATAAATAGTAAACTATTGTTTTAGAGCTATTGCGTGGTCCACCTTGCGTCATGATGTAGATTTCTTCAAACACTTTGGTGCCAGAAATGGCCGAAATCACAGTAACTAGAGCTATGTATGGTTTCATCAAAGGTACAGTAATATCCCAATGCTTACGGATACCGTCTGAGCCGTCAATTGCTGCAGCTTCGTAGATGTCACTGGGGATGGATTGCAACCCAGCTAAATAAATGACCATGTAGTAACCCAACCCTTTCCATACCGTTACAGCCATGACGCTAAATAAAGCGAAGCGGGGACTCGTCAGCCAGGGGATTCCTTCTGGGAAAATACCCTTTAGTAATTGATTGAGTAAGCCATTTTCTGCATACAGCCACTTCCAAGCAATCCCCGCAACAACCATTGAAATCACGACTGGTGTATAGTATGCGGCTCTAAACCAGTTCATTCCGCGCAGTTTCTGATTGACTAAAATTGCCAGTGCTAAGGGGGCGATGACTAAGATAGGTACAACACCCACAAGGTAGATTAAGGTGTTAAATAAAGTTTGCCAAAAAACTGGATCTTTGCGCAAGCGCTGAAAGTTAGCAAAACCTACCCATTGGGGCATCTGAGTTAAATCATATTCGTAGCGGGTAAAGCTGAGGTAAAACGCTTGTAGTGCAGGCCAAAAGACGGTTAATCCCAAGATAAACAGGGCAGGGAGCAAAAATAAGTAAGGAGTCAGTCGCCGTGTAATGAGAATCCAATCTTTGGCTGTCAATCTATTCATAGGAAGATTTTTATCGTGCTATTGAGAGATGAATATCGAGTTTGGATTAGTGCAAAATGAAAAAGTAAATTAATGTTATGAGATCTTTTATACCTAATTTATGATTGCTAATCTAGATCAGAACGGTTGGGAAGTTATTTATCATCGCGCCCATGCTTTACTTGCAGCTCAAATAGCGGGACATTGGCACCCAGAAAAGCGCCCGTTGCGTTGGTTAGAGACAATTGCTGCTATTTCCCATCACGATGATTTGGAAAAGGAATGGGAAGGCAATCACCTCACTGAAGCTGGTGCACCGCTAGATTTTACCTTAGGAAAGGGAACTGATGTAAATAGTGTACGACGACACATGCAAAATGCCCGATATCGCGGACGATGGGTTGCAATGCTGATTTCTATGCATATGAGCTTCCTTCATGAGGGTGAGCGTGGAGAATCACCAGAATTGGATAGCTTTTTAGACGAACAACTCCAGAATCACGAGCAATGGCGTCATGAGTTGAAGATTACAAAGGATGAAGCTGTGGAAGCTTATGAGTTTTTTCAGTGGTGCGATCGCCTCTCACTCATCCTCTGCAACCGTGTGTTACCTGCTAATGAACGTGCGTTAGAAATTGCAACTCTGCCAGACGGCAAGCGCTATGATGTGGTACAGTCTGACGATGGGAATGTTACAGTACAACCGTGGCTTTTCCTAGAAGAGAAGTTTACTGTTAATGTGGAAGCTTGCTACCTAGAGCAACTGAAATTTGATAGTAACGATGAACTCACGCAAGCACTTCAAACAGCACCGATAAAAACTTTGGAGTGGACGTTTGTTCGGCTCTGATTAGTGATCATCCAGGGAACATCCCAAATGTGTAATATCATCTTCGGATGAACACTTATAAAAAAACTACCCCTGCCTAACCCTCCCATCCCCCTTTCACTCACAAGGGTAGGTATTTTACTTTCTCGTGAGGGGACTCTAGAGGGGTAGCCAATAGGGCGGGTGGGGTGAATGCGCGATTTATAAGTGATTAGGCGAACTTGATATAAGCTATATCAAACTCAAATGATTAGTTGTGTAGCGAAAAAACGGAATAAACCGGAATCTCTTTTTTCAAACTCTCCTCTGTAGTCGCTTCCACCAGGGTTTGAGGACTGGTAGGAAGATAATTCTTCCGATCCCTGGTCTGTTAAGTTAAAGTTCAACATCTCGCACATAAGAAAGCACAAATGGTTTCAGCTTTTCTAGAACCTGATGAATGAAAGATCGGTCGAATTCGTCCCACACTCGGGGATGCCCGAAAATACAAGGTTGTAGAATTGCCCACAGTAACCCATCCTGGCACAGGTGAGCGTGAATCAATGCTCGATGTCCAAAGTATTTCCGCTCAAAATCAATGTTTAATACATCTGAACTGGCTAGATCAACATCTTCTACAAAGATAGAGGAAGCCGCACGGAGGGCTGCTGCAAACATTGGATCTTCCCGCTCCCACTCAATTTCTGCCTCCCAGCCATTCGTACTCGTATCGGGAATCTCAGGGCTACGCCGCCAACATAAATTTTGATACGTCCTGGTGTGTGGATTTCGCAGGTGAAGAAAACAGCGATCAGTGTGCAACACGTCGCACACCGCTGGTAGTAATGCAGCAAACACATCCTTTGGTTTACTGTTCCCTACAAACACGTTTTCTATAACTTCCGGTAGGACTGTCTCTGGTGTCATAGATGGCGTTCATGATAGAATAACTGGATATTTTTTGAATCAGCCTAGAAGAAGAATTGCTGATCTTAACCAATCAATATTATTGTCCCAAAATTTACAAGTTTTTGGCAATCTCCTGCTTAGTATTATTCGCTGTTAAGTAGGTCAACCTTAAAAAACGTAAAATAGACTGAGTCCTTCACATTTGAGACTTCACTTTAACTGGAAGATGGGACATAAAAGGTCGCTCACAGAATCGGTAGAATACGTAAGCAACAAGTATTGACAATGGAACCCCGATCACAAACCATTTAACGGCCAACATTGAAGGAGACAAGTGCATACTCAGTAAAATTTGAAATACAAGCCAAACTATAGGAGCATGGATAATATAAAGGCTGTAGGAAAATACTCCCAGTCCAACAATCCGTGGTGATTCTAAGAACCGCACCGCAGGGGGAAGTGGCTTACCGTTGATTAAGAAATTGGTACAGTATATGAGAAAACAAGCTGCGCCAAAAGCAATAAAGTAATGGATCACCCATTCCGGCATTTCTTGTATCAAATTAAATCGTATCCACTCTGTTAAAAAACCAAAGCAAATAAAAACAGCAGCAAGTTTATCCCAAGGTAATGATTTTTTCATCTGCACCAAAAATGGTTTTTGTGAAAAGTTAATCTCTGCTGCAGCCATTCCCAAAGCAAAAAGACCTAAAAACCAAGGATGAACAGTAGAAGAAAGTTCACCCATCAGATAGTTAAGTGTAATTCCAACAACAAAGGCAATTGTTAGTGTAGGCAATAAGCCCAAACGTCGCCATATTGGTATTAAAAAGATGGCAAACACAAAATAGATTTGCCACTCTACAGCAACAGTCCATGTTGGACCATTTATCTTATTAATATATGAACTGCCGAAATTTTGAAGAAGTAAGAGATAACAAAGTATATCTTTGAAAGAATATGAAGGAGAGAACAAACCTTTGAGGTTACTTAATCTTTCTTCATCCCAGCCTAAATTAGCAGTTTGCTCTATCCAGAGTACGAATACACCTATTAATGAACATAAGATTAGAGCAGCATAATATGGTGGTAAAATTCGGCGAATCCGTCGCTTAAAGAAACCTAGTAAGCCTCCGGAGAAATATTTTTTATCAGAACGAACTACTGGAAGCATCAAACAGTAGCCCGAAAGAACAATAAAAACAACAACAGCAAAAATTCCATATCTGAGGAACTTTGCTATGGGTAACCATAGTAAAGCAGGTTGTAAAGCCTCTGCAAGGCTGGGTTCCCAACAATGAACGAGAACCACATATAGAGCTGCCAAACCACGTATACCATCTAAGTAAGGCAGACGGAGTCTCTGATTACTAGGCTTTTCAGAATAAGTACTTGAAGACTCGTAAGTGATATTTTGCTGCATTGGTAACGATAAATGATTAAGAGCTAAAGATTAAGAATTAGACGCAAAAAATTATGAACACGAGTTGTTTAATAAACTCATGCTATTAGGAAGGTATTTAACTACCCTTGGAACAAGGTATTCAAACAAAATTTTTCTGTAAGTTAGTGTCAGAGAATGACTTTTCTAGTTAAAACGACAGTCTTGACATCAAACTCTACCAGTAACAAAACTAAAGCCAAATCAAGGAATTTTCATTTTTTTATTCACAGAGAGTAATGCTTTGTCCTAATATTAACAAACCCTTGAATACGAGAAGTCTTTCTAAAGTAAGAAAACAGTTTAGTACAACTCATCATTAATAGAGTTTGGAAATCAAATTTATGCCAAAGCAAGAAAATGAATTGTCTTTTAAGCCAATTCCGAACCCGTTTTATGGTGAGATGTCCTTAGAAATATTACTTGTGCGATGGTAGGTGACAACCAAAATATATAAGTATTAACTACTTGTATAGATATTTGCTTTAGGATAAAACTAGATTTGTTGATCCCAATGGTAAATAAGTCGCAAAAGCAAATTAAGCCATGTATGAAACTAGTTACATTCTGTTTGAAGCATCAAACACTGTGAAATGAAGTCATCACAAAGACTTTCTTTCACATTTTTAAATGTTGACGAACTTACTACTTTTGCTCTACAGGCGTCCTAATTTAGGTTGTGAACATAATCTTGTTGAACTAACCGTAAAGCACGCGTCCTTTGATGCAGGCACCTGACTGTATTAGGACACAAAGAATTTAGATCAATGAGAAAAAATGACGTTGTTCACGAATAATTTAGTATTGCTGTATCTGAACAAACTCTTGTATTGAACAAAGTACAGTTGTTTACACATTCACACCTATATGTAGCGTGAAATTGTGATTTTTCATCATCCAGCGAAGCTCTGCATTCCTAGAACATTCGCAACTAAAAATTATTACGAATTTATGCAGTTCTATACTAAGTTGTGTATTACGAAAATTCTTTATCTTGCAAGGCTGTGTAGAGTAGAAGTCACGCCTCTAACCTTGACCAAGAAAGCTTTTGAAATCTATAAAATTCAGGGGGGAGTAACACCACCAGGAACCCTGACGGCATGAACTCTTGGAACTACTAGCTCATACCCTACAAAAACTGTTCCTTTTAGCAGTGGTTGCTGGATGTGAGTCAGAAGGATTTCACGAAGAAAATCTAGCTTAAACATAACAAATGACCTCTGAGCTTCCATCGTACAGTTTGCTCGTCACTGCACATACTGTAGTAAATGCACAGCTGCTCTCTACATTAGACTTATAGCAAAAATATTGATTTTATTTTTATAACTACAGATAAATGATTGTAAAAAACGTTTCTCTACTGTTGCCATTAATAAGCCATTTCCTTAAAGCTGAGCGACTTGTATCGAGGGAAGTCGAGATAAGTCGAAGCTTTTATTCCTCTTGTAAAGGACTAGAAAAAGGTGATAGAAACAAGTAGACAATAGTACATACTAACAACCTATATGTAGTTATTTGTGTATACTTTGAACATAGCCAAAGATACTTAGTTTTGCTAAGAGATTAATGTTTCTATAGTCAAGTAAACCATAACATCTATGACAATACAAATCGTCATGTTGTGCCCACTCTTTAATAGATATTTACGGAAATAAAGATAATCTTCACCAAATCTTGATTTCAAGAAAAAGCTTCTTATATGTGAACATATTTTCTTCTATTTTTACTGGGGAGCCACCTTGGGCAACAAGCCAACCCAAAGAAAGTAGACGGTTGGGAGTGTCAACTCCCAGCAACCGCGATGGCGCAGAGCGCCCGCCACTACTTTTTTCCTGTGCAAAAATTCCTCAAAGTGATCTCCTTCAACCGAAAACGTACGACGGTTGCGGAGAACAATTTGTTTGTGGTGCTAGGATCTCAGCACTTAGAATAGCCCTGCTGACTCATAAAGCCGTTTGAGCATTGCCATAATTTTGTTACCATATTCCAAATCGGCAGACCAACGTCCCGAAAGTTGTTCGATTGATGGAGCAATACCGCGAGTCACAAAGCGAAATCTTGGATCTTCGAGTTCTTGCACCAGTGGTTCCAAACTGGCGTAAGCTTTCAAGTGTTGGATGTGCGCCCGAACACCAAGTCTGGCACTTTCAAACGACGCTGCGTTTGGTGCACCACCAATAGCCCCTAAACCTGCAAAGTTATTTTGTTCTGATTTGACATCGTCACCAAAGTGTAAAAATCCAGTTTCTAAGCACATTTGGCAGAAAGCAATGTCATGACTCACTCCTTCTATTGTCGCTTCTTCGCGGTAGAGTTTGGGCAAGTCGGGAAACTGCACGATCGCATTTTCATTATTGTTTCTCACAAATAACTGCAACTGCACTTCTGATGTATGACCATATGACATAATCTTGTCAATTTGACCAAGGGGAATTTGGGCGATCGAGCGTAAATTCAGAGTTTGACTTGTACTATCCCATACGACAGAAAGATGAAAGTCGCGCAGTTCAACGGCTTTGAGGAAAACAACTCGGCGATAAGTCACGCGGCGGACATTAGGCGCTTTGGATAAATCAATCCGCAAGCGATCCGCCAAGTCAATGGGGATATAGGCATTACCGTTAATGAGTATCCCTTTCTCTGGATAAAGTTGTCCATTAATTTTGATACTAAATACTGGATATGTTGAGTCTGTTTCCACAGCTGAACCAGGATCAATAGTACGACTCCAAGATGCAACTCCATCGGCAATTCCTAAGGCAAAGTCGCGGCGGCGAGTTTGCAGCAAGGCGCGATCATCTGGGCTAGTAAGAAAGCCAACTTGCATCAACAAAGAAGCAACTGATGTCTGACGACAAAACGCCAAACGCCCCAAACCTGTTGCTGAGTCTGACTTGACTCCCCGATTTGGTAACTGAGGAACACGACGCAACAGTGCCACCAGTAGCAGCTCGGCATGATTTCTGCGTTCATCATTGTTAGCAATGTATAAAATGCTTGCCCCACGTACCGAAGGATTGCTCGCAGCATCAGCATGAATTTCTAGGGCAACATCTTTTTGACGAGCGCGAGAATTTATCCAAGCGATAGTTTGTTGGGCGCTCAAGTCATCTGGAACTGCCAAAACTTCAAAATTACGCGCTCTGAGTTCGGTGATGATCAAATCCCGCAGCAGAATCATTTCCTTGGCTTCGGTTGTCCCACCAGCAATTGAGCCTGGATCTATTCCTCCTGCTTCTTTGCCTCCGTGAGCTGCTGAAAGAAAAATGCGTCCCATTTTCAGTATTTCCTGTTATACAATTAACAATGAGCGATTCTGAGGCGTCATACTTGGATTGGCATCAAGAATATAATATTCATCAGAACCGTTAGTCTATAGACAACAGTCAATGATCAATCATTTGTAACTCTTGACTGTTGACTCCTAATTTAGTATGCACATCCCCCGCCTGCATCCGGACACAATTGAAGAAGTTAAACAACGAGCTGACATTGTCGATGTCATCTCAGAACAGGTTGTCTTACGCAAGCGCGGAAAAGACCATGTAGGTTTGTGTCCCTTTCACTCAGAAAAAAGTCCCAGTTTCACTGTCAGCCAGACTAAGCAGATGTACTACTGCTTTGGCTGTCAAGCTGGTGGCAATGCTATCAAGTTTCTCATGGAGTTGGAGAAGCGCTCTTTTGCTGAAGTGGTATTAGATTTGGCGCGGCGTTACCAAGTCTCAGTGAGAACGCTAGAACCAGAACAGAGGCAAGAGTTGCAGCGTCAGTTGTCTTTGCGCGAACAACTATATGAAGTTCTCGCTGCGGCGGCACAGTTTTATCAACACGCTCTCAGGTATAATGGACAGAAGCGTCCTTCGGAGGCTCCCCTGGTTGAGGCGAGTTCGGGAGAGAAGGCATTACAATATTTGCAATCGGTACGCCAACTGAAGGAAGAAACAATACAGCAATTCGGTATTGGATATGCGCCCGCAGGTTGGGAAACACTCTACCGTTATTTAGTTGAGGACAAACGCTACCCAGTACAACTGGTGGAAAAAGCGGGTTTGATTAAGCCACGTAAGGAAGCGAGTGGTTATTATGACGTGTTTCGCGATCGCGTCATCATTCCCATCCACGATGTTCTCGGACGTGTCATTGGCTTTGGTGGCAGAAGTTTAGGTGATGAACAACCTAAATATTTGAATTCACCGGAAACAGAAGTTTTTATCAAGGGGAAAACTTTGTTTGCCCTTGATAAAGCAAAAGCAGGGATTTCCCAACAGGATCAAGCTGTGGTGGTGGAGGGATATTTTGATGCGATCGCTCTCCACGCAGCCGGGATAAATAATGCGATCGCCTCCCTTGGAACTGCTCTTAGCATAGAACAAGTTCGGCAAGTCCTACGCTACACCGACTCCAAACAGTTAGTCCTCAACTTTGATGCTGATAAAGCTGGGACAAACGCCGCACAAAGAGCAATTGGAGAAATTGCCGAACTCGCATATAAAGGTGAAGTCCAGCTTAAGATTCTCAATTTACCTGATGGCAAAGACGCTGACGAATACTTGCAAGGACGTGAACCAGAAGATTATAGACAATTATTAGCAAAGGCTCCACTTTGGTTAGATTGGCAAATTCAGCAAATGACAAAAGAGCGTGACTTGAAACAGGCTGCTGATTTCCAACAAGTGTCTGGGCAGATGGTAAAGCTATTGAAAAATATAGCTAACAGTGATACACTTAACTATTACATTTCCCACTGCGATGAAATCCTCAGTTTAGGAGATACCAGACTGATATCCCTAAGAGTAGAAAATCTTCTGACACAAATTGCTCCTACTAGGGCATTTCGTAAGCCAACACCAGTTATCAAACAGCAACCTGTAGAAAGACAGCAAAGTCTCGACAAGAGTGAAAGCAATTTATTACCAATAGCAGAGGCTTTATTGTTGCAAATTTACTTGCACTATCCAGTATATCGTGGGGCTATAGTTGATGTTTTAGACGAGCGAGATTTGCAATTTAGTCTTTCTCATCACCGCTTTTTGTGGCGGCAAATTTTAGAGATTTCCTCTGGGATTGACGATGATTTGATATCAATGGTGCAAGATAGATGTCTAGAGTTTCCAGAAGAAATGAGTTTGGTATCTCACTTATTTCATTTAAATGAGAAAACACAAAAGGAAATCATCTCACGTCATGATAAGTTGATTCAAGCAGCCACTGCTTGCATTGAACTGGTGCTACGTGAAAAGCGCTATCGTCATTTATGTGAAGTCTTTGAGCAAATCGATCCAGAAGCTGAGCCGGAAAAATGGGAATCTTATTGTAAAATTTTCTACCAAGAAAAACAGCAACTTCAGGAATTAGACCGTCAGCGACAATTTTCCCTTGCGGAATTGCTGTGACACAAGTTTCAAAGGCGTGTAGGGGAGCCAGTACCGGGGTGAGGCAGTCCGGACGCCACATGCCTACGGAGGGGTTTCCCACGCCCAGGCGACTGGCGTATGCGCAAAGCGCACGCAAGCGAGGTCTAAAGCGCAGCGAGACCGGAGGTCTTCCCCGAAGGGAAGAGTTGCGATACTTAACGGGAAAAGTCAGATGCTGACAGTATCGATGCTTGGTGATGGAAGCTGAGAAAGCCTCTTTCAGCTAATATCTCTAGGTCTTGAAGTGTTAAAGATAATTGTGTACATAGATGCGATACGCTACGCTGACCATTACAAGCCAATAGGATCTCACCAAGTCGAGATCCTACTGGCTTGATTTGCAACTGATTTGTGGAAGAGATTGTCAAAAGGAGATAGTAATTACCTTCAAGCCCAGATTCAGGCACTCGACCTTCATTCAAGGTTGTGAGCAGACTATCAGGCTCATGCCGAAAAAGGACAATGCGATATTGAGGATTCAAATTAGCAAAGAAATCCTCTGAAACCCCTAGTTTTAAGCTGTTATTGCCAGCTACCTGTTCAGGTATAAATCTCATTAGAAAAAGCACGGAGATCTCGAAACGCAAAATTTCTTCCAGAAATTCATTCTGGATGGTGCCTTGCTCAAGTTGTGCGATCAAGAACTCCCCGAACCGGACGGCTTCCTGCTGGTAGTAGAAATTGCGCGGCGGCTGTGTTTGCCAGTAAATATTGAATACCTGGTTGAGATTCTGAGTATTTAGCACTGTGCAGGTTTTGGGCAAGAGATTTACCAGCATGCTAAGACGAAATGAACGATGAAGCATTCTACCGATGCCAAGCCCAGGCGTCTGAGCCAAAGATACTAGGCGCTGATGTTCTAGGGGAGTTAGATCAAATGCCCCTAGAGCTAAATCAGGACTCGTCAAAACTTGCAAGCAAAACTCTGAAGACATCACTAATTCGGATAAAGCCTGTTGAAAACCTAGAAGTGTCATAAAGTCATTCCTTTATCGGCTGGCTTTCCAAATCGTTTTAGCTCTACTAAGTTCTTGTTTGAGCAGTTCAGATCCCATGCGATGGTAATGTGTCCCAAAGACTTCAAAGACAATACCAGCTACATTTGGGGCTTTGGGCAGAAGTTCCTCCAGTAGTTGCCAAACTGCTTCTGGACAAACTCCTGAGTGAGCGTCTAGATAGAAACCTTCCATCATCATTCCGCCTGCGAGATGGATTTCTACCACTTTGGTTAAGTCAAGGTTGCTAAGGAAATCCCAAGGATCAAAACTATGGTTGCAGGCATTGACATAAACGTTATGAAGGTCGAGTAAAAGCCCACAGCCAGTTCGAGCTGTAAGTTGATTGAGGAACTCTGCTTCACTCATCTCTTGGCTGGGAATCTCAAAATAATAGACATTGTTCTCCAGCAGGAAAGGCACTGAGATTTCTTTATGGACATGATTTACCCTCTCTACAAGCAGATCCAGGACTTCTGCATCATAGGGAACTGGCATGGTAAGGCCAACATCGATAAGATGACCAGATGCCTGCGCTAAGCGACTAAAGGATAAATGATCGCTGTGCCAAGGAAAGTGATACTGTCGCTGCCATTTCGCAATCTGGGCTACATGTACACGATCAAACCAATCTGCGCTGCCAATGGACAGTCCGATGCTATGAGCAATAATTGGCTTGTGTTTTGCAAGAAATTCTAAAAATCCCTGAGTTTTTCGATTTTCTTGGTAGCGAGGAGCCGCACTAGAACCCAAATCATTCCAGAGGGTATCTGGAATAATCTCTAGGAAATCAAAGGTGTCCAAGTGAGCTTCTACAAAACTTTGCAGCGGTGCTTGAAATGAAAGACCGACGCCGAGTTTGGGAAGAGCAGACAAAGTGTTAGCGTAGTCCTTTGGTTCCTGTTCTAGTGCAAGCATAAAATTGCTATCTCTAATATCAGATGAGGTGGTCGCGCATCGCCAAATAAATGAAGATAGCGAAGTGATAATCTCACTCAGATGTAATTGAAAACCACTCCGTTATTCACCACTCATTCCAAGTAAATGCACCTATTACTGTCACCGCTGTTCAAATTGTTAGTAGAAGTTATCTACTATTGAAAATATCTGCCCACTAACTATTACAGATAGGCTAGTAAGGATGATTCATGAAATAAAATGCAAAACTTTTATTGGATAAAGTGCGTTAGCACTACTCGTAACTCATCCTACAAAAGCTGCTCTTTATTTAATTCACTTCTTAATGATACCGTCATACTGATTAGTCACCTTTGGATCAAATCCGGAACGACAGGCAGGACAGGCACCGACATTGGTATACTTAACATCGATGACAGAGCTTTTACCACCACTCACTTCCTTAGCTTCTTGTTCAGATAATTCTTGAAACTGCTCTAAATCTTTCAACAAAGACTGATCGATCATGATTTTTCTCCACATATATAAATTAAGTGAAATTCGGTGAAAGATTGCTAAATCTCCAACCAAATAAACTTATCATATTATATAGGAACCCGGTTAAATTTTTGAGTCTTGCATCAAAGGAGTGGAATTCACTGCGGTTATCGGGCAACGATGCAGAAGCTGCCCAATCATGCGATACGCGGAGCGTGACGCAATCATGCGATACGGACTTCATAAAAGAGGCGTTGCTGAATCAGGGTATGAATTGTCATTTTGAGCGTAACGAAGTGAAGCGTTCGCGTTCGCGTCTACATTTCGCGCTCGCTACATTCAGCATGACAAAACTGAATTCATACTTCAAATCAGCAACGCCATAAAAGAACATGGATCGCTAGAAGAATTGAAGCAGCAAGTCACCAAACAGTAATCAAATTTGTTATACAGCACAAGTTACGTATCACTGAGTGCTCTTTTTCGTACGAAAATGGATACTTACTGTGATATCCGTCACGTTAGGACACAGCACTCGCCCTTGAGTAGCAACCGAACCAAAACATACGCGCTTGGCTAACTTTGCCTAAAAAAGAATTCACCCAGTATCTTATAAACAGCCGAAAACCTACATATAACAATAGTCTCAGACTAGTTGACACTTCACGAAGGAAAAGAAGCTTACGCCATCATCAAAGCATCAGATGTGATGGTTTCTGTTGATTAGACGACTTTTTTTCTACCGAAGTCTGGCTTGACTACTGATATGATGTCCGCTTAAATACCCTGAATATAATCTCACACAAAAACGTACCAGACGCCAAGAAATAGAGAGATTTTTCTTATGGGTTATTTAGCGGACATCATATTAAATAGAACCACTACATTCTGGGGTTCTTTTGATTTAGATAAAGTCTGCTTTTATTCAGAGAAATTAAAGTGGATTAAGGCTGCCGGAAATATTTGGGTTTTAAAGGGGAAGCAGGGCCAGAAAGTACTAGGATGTTTCTAACGTTGCTGACATAACGTCCTCCTGCTTTATCACCAGGAACCACTAGACGAGCAAATCCCTCATCTGTATCTGTCAAATATTGGATGCTACCATCGCTTGCTTTTTTTGCAAATGCAACTAGCACTTGTTTGCCTTCAAAGTTGGGTTGAATTTCACCAATACTTACGATCGCCTCATAGCAGTCAGTGGCTTCAGCAAGAACGTACTGTCGCAGGAAAGCGTTTTTAGGATTTTGACCGGAATTACCAGCTTTAAGTCCCCCTGAAGAAATCTCATTATTAATTAACTCCCACAAAGGGACTCCGTAGTATGTTTCTGTTCTCGGACCTGATCCTGTTTGGAAAGACACAGTAACTTCGGTCACGACTGCTGGGTTTTGGTTTTTTAAATTTTCTTGCAAATTTATAAGCTTTTGCAAGTCGAAGGTTGTCGGATTGTTGACTTCACCACCCAAGCGCAATGTCTGAGAAACACCGCCTGGGCACGCATTTTCTTCCCACGGTGCTGGTGTTTTCTCTGATTTTAAAAGAGAATGGTTACCTGGCGAAGCGAAAGTCGCTTGCCAAAATCCCAATATGGACAGTGTTAAAGACACAATTGCGATCCGACGAGTAAAACGCATAAAACATACCTCTGTAATTGTTAAAAATTCGCTTCTAGTGACAGTAAATAGCCACTTTCCTGAGTGTTCGCTTTTTGGAAGATGCTAAGGCGGATGATAAGAAGTCTAATGACTCTAGTCGTGGCAAGTAGCAACTTTTTTGAGTTTTCGTTTTTTAGAAGATGCTGATGTTTTCTTCAGAACTAAGGCGATACCAACACCAAGAACCATACCGCCCCAATTCTGGGATTCAGGAACGGAAACCAAGGATTCTGAACTAAATCCATATTTCGTCAGAATCTTTTGTCCAAAAGGAGAAAGGATATATTCAGCAAGCTTCTTCCCGTCAGGACTGGCATCTTTGAGTACAGTCAGTCCATAATCGGCTTTGACTGCCAGATTGTCTGGTAATTCCACCACTTGTAAGTCAGGTGAAATTTTCAAGGCTGATAGTGCACTCGTGTAATAAGCCAAAAAGACATCTGCCTGCTTAGTCTCCTCCAAAAAGTACACTAAATTATTTTTTCCATCGGGAACTGGTGGAGAACTTGGTCCACCAACCAACCGCAAAGCTTTTGCATCTAGCGTTTGAAAACTACCTGGTCTCAAAGTATCGGCTTTACGAAATATCTCCTGTGCATAATCTCCAGAAGGATCAGATATGGGGGTTGAAGTACCTAGTTTAATATTTGAATCTAGCAATATGTTTAAAAGGTTATCTGGTGTGACAGACAACCCCGGTTTCACAACAAGAGTCATGCGATTGCTAGTGAAGTTTACCACAGGACCACTCAAACCTTCTTGATACAGTTTGAGAGGATTTCCAATGTCAGCACTGGCAAAGACATCAGCCTGTTCCCCGTTTTCCAGACGTCCCCGCAGTGTTCCAGACGGACCAAATTCTGTTTTCACAGGATTTCCGTACTCTTTGGTGAAGTCATCAGCTACTTCTGACAACGCACCTCTCAAACTACCAGCTGCGTATAAGGTGACGGTGGACGGTTCAGACTGATTTTGATTTGTCAATGAAGCTGCGATCGCCTCAGAAGTCGGCATGATGTAGGAAACACAGCTTACGAGAGAGACGGCAAGCAAACATTTTCTCATATTTTTTATTGGTAGAATTTCAAAACAGTGTTATCGTTTCCTGGCTATTTACTAAATCTCAGCTTTTGTCGCATCCATTAATCTCTACGAATAAACTCTGATATATATATTTCGGTTTTTGTACGTTTTGATAATGTACCAATAAGGTTGGTAAAAATCAAGTTAGCTACATTTAAGATTTGTTAAAAGTCATGGCGAGAACCCGATCAGTGGGTGTAAAGGTGTGAGGGTAATACCAATTCAAAATTCGCTCATTCAAAATGAAGAAAGCCAGACGTAACAGGGGCTTGGGAGTGTGTATCTGTCGCATTCTTTTTTCAAATTGGTATAAGAGATTTTCATGGCAAGTGCAGAGTGATTTTCTTGTAAATGACTTACTTAAAACTGTTACATTCTGTTACCAACAATGTTGGAAAACAGCAGCAATTGATACAGTTTTGCTAATCCATCTAGGCTTTGATGTTACTAGGGGGCGGTATCTCCTGTTCAGGGTATACCAACCAATTTTGTAAATCTTCAATTAATTTGGTGGGTTAGGCGAAAACTCTGCGGTCACTCAAAACTACGTCTGTTGGTAAGCATGAATTCCGCACTATCAACAATAGCAACTATAAAAGCGAGCCGTCTGACAACAAGGCTTCGCCGACGCTTTGATATCAAACCTTCAAGAACAGCGCCAGATTTACTGACCCTGTTTGAGGTTATCGGTTACACTGTTCTTCTGGAATCAGATATTAACATAGGTAGATACAAGGCTCAGCTTAGTGGCAATGATCAGGTAGTTTTGTGGACTCGCCTTAGCAACGCTTTGAAGCAGATTAACCCCAAAGTTCCATGTGAGGTCATTGAAACAGTCATATCTGGGCTGATTAGTACCTACAGTTCTGACTTACTGGAAAATAACCGTCGTTTTCACAAACTCCTAACCGAAGGAGTTGATGTTGTTTACCACAACGGTGATCAAATAGTTCATGACAAGGTGTGGTTTATTGACTTGTCTAATTTGCTCTCTAATGACTGGTTAGTGATTCATGGGTTTAATATTGTTGAGGAGTGTGATATTCACTATCTCAATACCATTGTCTTCATCAACGGATTACCTTTAGCAGTCATTGCTTATACTGACTTTCAGGACAAAAAAGCTACTCTCCAAGGAGCATATCAGCAACTTCAGTCCTACAAACAACAAATTCCAACTCTGTTTTTCCACAATGCCCTCCTTATCATTGCCTGTAGAAATCAGGCACGAGTTGGTACTTTAACCTCTGGCTGGAAAGAGTTCTTACCTTGGTGTTCAATTGATGGCGAAGACTTTCCACATCAAGGAGAAACAGAACTAGAAGTATTAATTCAAGGCATTTTTGATAAGCGGCGTTTCCTAGAATTAGTCAAGCATTTCATAGTATTTGAGAAAAACGGAGCGAGTATCAGCAAAAAATTGCTTCGTCACCCTTTTTGTACAACACAAAACCCGAAAAGTCGTTCAAGGATGATATGAATACGAACACAAGTTGGAACGAACAAGAGATAGTCCAAGAATTTAGACGAATCGTCAGTCACTCGTTTCCACAATTTGGTACATTACTAAACCAGTGTCATCTAAAAGTCATTCAATCTTTCTGGGGACAACAGAGTCTTCACTTCCTGCCTTACATTGCAATTTATTGTTCTAAAAACACGATTGCTGCTGTCAAAGCCGAAATCCATGTCTTTAGAGAAGTCGCTTTTTTTCTGGGATTAAGTAAGGTTGTTTGTCTAAATGCGACATGCTTGCTGCATGATCCTCAGTCAAAGCTCAAGCAAGAGAATCCCCAGTTGTGGTTAGAATTGCAGTGGATTGTCACACAATAAAAAGGAAGTGTGCCATGAAAACAGGACTTTTCTGCAATTATGAGAATTATCACTCTGATGCGCGTCGCGCTATTTTGGAACAAGTGGCGCTAGTCAAACACGCAGAAAGTTTGGGTTTTGAAGAAGCTTGGGTGACAGAGCATCATTTTAGTGATTTCAGTGTTAGCCCGTCAATTTTGGTGTTGATTGCACACTTAGCAGGCGTGACTAAAACTATTCGCTTAGGTTCAGCAGCTGTGCTGTTGGCATTTCATGACCCAATTCTTGTTGCAGAAGATATTACCACACTGGATAATCTTTGCAATGGGCGACTTGCTATAGGTATTGCTAAGGGTGGCCCATTTCCTGAACAAAATAAGCACTTTAACACTCCAATGAGTGAATCCCGTGCTAAAACGCTAGAAGCAATAATGCTGATTCATAAGCTACTGTATCACACTGATGTGTCGTTTCTTGGCAAGTATTATCAGTGCGATAGCGTCTCAATTTACCCAAAACCTTTGCAAAAACAAATTCCAGTGTATGTAGCAACGAGTGATGAAGAAGCAATTGGGTTTGCTGCTTTAAATTCTTTTGGTTTGATGGGTGGAGCACCATTTACTCTGGATAGACTTAAGAGTAATGTGACTAAATACCGTGCTATCAATTCCAGTGGTTCTGATAAGTTCATGGTGTCACGATTCTTTTTTGTTGCTCGTACATATGATGAAGCGGTGAGTGAGGCTTTACCTTTCATCCGTACTTTTAGTCAAAGAATGAAGGGGTTGAATGCTAAAGCACAAAAGCATGGCAATAGCAGTCAACATCTCGAGCAAAATGATGGTCAAAAAAGCACTTTTGATGAAGACCAATTGCTGGAAAATTCAATTATTGGTGATGTTGTTACTTGCAGGAACAAAATTAAGCGGTTTCAGGATGAGCTGAATTTGGGCACTTTGGCACTCAAACCTGCTTCGTTGAATTTGCAAAAGAATTTTGAGAGTTTGACGCTCTATAACCAGGAGGTACAAGGTTATGTGTAATAGTTAACTATAATACTCCTCCGCAGATTGTTGCTTAGCTTCGTACACCTTTATTCCTTCTTCAGAGTTAAGAGTTAAGCGTTCGGGTGTTTCCGTTCGGATTTTAAACCCGAAGTGCAGGTTTTTGGTCAGATCTCTGCTCAATACCGCGTTAGAATGGGGCAGCGTACTTTAGGGAATGTGACCGACCCATCCTTGGTTAGTTAGTCGCCAGCTAAGCGGCGAGGAATGCTGAGTGGATATTAATTAAAACGCCGTTGCTGAAATGTTGATATGAATTGAGAAAATCACGATTTTGTCTTAACATTGCATCCCGTCGTTCTACAGGGGTTGGGAAAAATTAAAAATCTCTTGACAAACGCAATTCATGACCAAATTCAGCAACGCCATTAAAACAGTTATCAGTAATCAGTAATCACTTAACACCCCTCCCTATTTTTGCAACATAACCGATTAAAGCAATACTCCCGCAAACTTCAGAAAGTCACCAATCACGCGAATTTCGCCACCATTTGGCAACTTGACACCTTTAGAAGGATCCCAAACACGATTGTACTCACCCTCGTTGAGATAGGAGGATGGATCGTTCTTAATCAGACCAATAATGGTTTCAGCAACAATGCGGCTGCCCACTTCACCCAGAGAATCCCCGTTCGCACGAACTTCGGATTCCTTGAGGATGTAGTACCACGCTGGAGTTTTTTCTAGGAAAGGTTCGAGGGCTTGATTGATATCTGCTGAATTGCCCCGTTTAAGCTCGTCCGCTGTCAATTTTTTGACGCCTAGTTTATCGGCTAAGCTCTGCCCAGTCGGAATACTGAGGAAATATCCGCGCAGTAGGTTCCGTTTAGCGAGGTGCTTGAGAAGCTGTTTAATAGCATCAGACTGTTCTCCTTCGCCTTCATTAATCAGATCTGACAAAGGAAACGCAAGATGCGTGTCGATCTTTCGCGCAGAAAGCGTCTTCCTTTCGGCAGCCTTCTGTTTGTCAACAAAGCGGTCCCATTCAATAATCCAGTTAAAGGGGAGAGTGTCGAACGGTCCTTGACCTACACTACCGCCTATATTGCCTCTTCCTGTAAAACCAAAGAGCAAATTGAACGGTGCTGTTGGTATTACATTGGCTTCGAGTCCAAAATTGCGGTTGAAGTCATAAGCACCGCGAACCATGCTGTGCCCAAAACGGTAAGCTGCAACCGAGAATTCCAGAGGCATGAAAAGATCTCCATTCCGGGGTTGGTAGAATTTAAGCCCGTCACTGAGGATGCTGTCTACTGTGCCGTTTGCAGTCACTGTTTTGAGGAAATCATTGACAACAAGCCACTGGTAATGCCAACGAACCAAAGTTTGCGCCCGAACAAACAGAGTTTTATTGTCTTTGGCGTTATCGGGTTCATTTGCCCGTACCCAGTCCACTACTGCGTTGTGGAAACGCAAGAAAGCAGTATGAAACTGCGCCACAATGAGATTCTCGTCGTTGCGACTGTCGCCAATTACAGCTAGTCTCTTATTGAGCGGGTTATTGCGTGGCAAGTCGCGTAGTAAATCTTCTACTGGTGGAATTTCGACTCCAGGCGGAGGGTTCCCGTTAACATCCTGTTGAGCGTTTTGCCCAACTTTCAGTTTCACTGGGTCTTCTTCCTGATAAAAGTCCCTTGCTTCTGTGGGGGCTTGAGGATCTAGGGTTGGTCCATCGCCATAAACACTGTCAAGATCGAACGTGGGGCGACGTAAATTCTTGAGTTTATCCCTTACGAAGTCGGGTGAGAGGGGTTTGAAATCGTCTTTGGTAATGTCAGTTTTGAGGTCTGTGACAGTGCGATCTGTGTTGGCAGTAATATCATGGTCGATAAACTGTCCCCAGTAGGTATAAACCGGAGGTATATTTGAGTTGGCTTCCTCAGGCTCAGGACCGTTTTGGTCAATTATTAGCTCGCCCAGCTTTTTGAGTTTGTTAATAACATCTGTGGTGTTGTCTGCCGGAAGTAGGCTGTTTGGGTTTCTGGCGAGATCTGGGAAGAGGTAATCGAAATCTGTCTCTACATCAATTGCCTCTAAGCTAGTTGTCTCCAAAGATCTTTCCACAGCCTCCTGCTTGATAAATCCGCCGTGACTAAATTGAAAAGGGATATTTTGCATTACTTGCTCCTTTAGGTTTATTCCTTTTTTTCCTTGTTAGAAGGCTTTGCCGCTCAGAGCAGTTACATTGCCTGAGTTTTAAAACTTCCATATTTTCAATAGTTGTCGGTGAAGTCAACTTATGCAGCTAGTTCCGGTAGAAGCCCCACGTCTGCCCCTGCCCGTTCTCCGAAAACCCGAGGAAATTCCATCGGTCGAGTTCAAGGTCAGGCTCAAACACAACGAACTAAGCATCCTGTTGTCAAGAAGCAGTCAAAATCAACACCTAATAAACAAAAAGCTGCATAAATTTTCTTAGGCTTTAGGCATTTAACTCAGTTTGACTCAGTTGGAAAAATAACTGGGGTGATTTATAATACCTAGATTTTTAGTTCGCTAATAATTTACGCGAACCACTTTTTTGTCCAAAGTGCAATTAGTAAGTCTGCTACAAAATGCTGTTAACAGTAGCGCATCTGTTGGTTTTCTACCGCCTTTGAATTCCCATGCACACAGTACTGGTTAGAAGTTTTTGATGCACTCAAAAACAAATCTCGCCTACTTCTGGTTGCACGATACGGACTAACTGTTGTAGGAACTGTTCAACTGGATTTATGCACGCAAGCGAATGGATTATATCGAACTGAAGTGACAAAACTGATAGTGCATAAAGCTTACCGTCGCCGAGGTATCGGTCATTCCTTGATGGAACCTGTGGAATCTAAAGCACGAATCATCGGGCGAACGACGTTAGTCCTGGATACTCGCTAGGCGACCTGTCCGAGAAGCTGTATACAAAGATTGGATATACTAAAGTAGGCGAAATTCCGAATTATGCCAAAAGTGCAGATGGTTCACTACATACAACAGCAATTTACTATCGATTGTTGTAGCGTAGAACTACTCTAAATTAAACCCGCAGAATCTACATCCAAAAATAACGTCGCTTGCTGCTGCGTGCGGAGAATAGAAGCCGGACAATCTGTGGTAATATCCCCTTCCAACATCTGTTTCACTATCTTCGCCTTGCGTTTTCCTGGTGCAAGACAAATGATTTTTCTTGCCGAACAAATCATTGGGAGAGTAACAGTAAAAGCGTATTGCGGTACACTTTCCAAACTGGAAAAATACCCTGTATTGACTTGTTGCTGACGGTTCATAGTATCTAGTTTCACAAGTTTCAATATATAGGGGTCGTTAAAATCTGCTACTGCTGGATCATTAAAAGCCAAGTGCCCGTTTTCACCAACACCAAGACAGCATAAATCAATCGGTTGTGCTTGCAGGAGTTTGGTGTAGCGATGGCATTCTGCCAAAGGTTGCATAGCATCACCTTCTATATAGTGAAATTCCTTGGGACTAACCCTCATTTCAACCCGTTCCCGTAGATAGCGCCGGAAACTAGCCGAATTATCTGCAGAAATCCCCAAATATTCATCAAGATGAAAGCAGGTAATCCGTGACCAATCTACACCACCTAATGCTATCAAAGCATCAAGAAATTTCATTTGGGAGTTGCCCGTCGCTAGCAATATAGCCGCAGTATCCTTTTGCTCAAGGGTGCGCTGTAAATGTTTTTGTACAATTCCCGCTACATCCTGCGCCAGTTCAACTTCAGAGTTAAAAATTTGCACCTGTAGAACATCGATGCAAAAAGAATTTTTGGGGGTTGACATCGGAGTATACAGAATATTTTCAGACAAACTCAAAGGAAATGAGTAGGGACAGAGTTACCGATCTGCCCTAACTCGTATCAGCTACCATAGGTTGTCATGTGAATGCTCAATTATAAGTTCCTATTTTTAAGAATGCAGACAGAATCACAAAGTAGGGCAAAACAATGTAAACTCTGTAAAGGAACTTTACAATAGTTTACACCTTAAATACCATGCTAGCTGCAATTCTCTTTGATCTAGATGGAACGATCGCCAACACTGACCCCATACACTACCAAGTTTGGCGGGAAATGCTGATAGCCTACGACATGGACATTGATGAGACATTTTATAAATTCCACATTAGCGGGCGAACCAATCCACAAATTCTAGAAGACTTCCTGCCACAATTATCACCAGAAGAAGGTGCAAAGTTTGCAGACGAAAAAGAGGCTCTTTTCCGCGAAAAAGCCAAGACTATTCTCAAACCTCTAAGCGGATTTTTAGAACTCATAGCATGGACAGATACGCATCAACTAAAACGTGCTTTGGTTACCAACGCTCCTAGATTAAATGTCCAATTCGTGCTAGAAGTCTTGGAAATAAAAGAAGTCTTTCACACAGTTGTCATAGCAGAAAATGAGATAGCTGCTAAACCAAATCCTGCACCCTACCAAGTTGCTCTAAACAAGTTAGGTATCACAGCAGAACAAGCAATAGCACTAGAAGATTCTCCCTCTGGAATTCGTTCTGCTGTGGGTGCTGGTATTCGCACCATAGGCGTGACAACGACTCAGGAGTCAATAGTTCTTCAGTCGTTTGGGGCATTTATGACAGTTCCAGACTTCACTGATTTGCAACTGTGGACACTTCTCAACTCATCGGTACAGGAAGATGTGGCTTGTTTAGATTCATAAAGCCTCGCGGGATGTGTGGAAACCCTCTCGAAGAGGCAGGAGGCAGGAAGCACAGGGAGCAACACAGAAAAAAATTACACTGCCATGTAGGTTTGGTGCCTCTTCTTTCAAGAATGGAGAAGAAAATATTGTTGAGAGATGCAAAGCGGAGCCAGCGCTCGACTAGGGTTGCAAATAGACCAAAATCTGATTTTTGCCAAGAATATATTATTTTCAACCTTTAGATAGATGCTTATATGCTAAAATGTGCATAACGCTATCATTCCAAGAATGACTTAAAAAAATATAAACTTTAGTGAAAAATTTGATTTTTTACGAAATCACTCTTGACAAAACCTTTGATTATAGAATAAAACAAAACAGTACGTTCATATACAGATTTAGTTAGAACTTGTCTTCTGTGATAACTTCTTAATTTCTCAAAATCTTTTGATGAAAAAAGAGTTAGTGGTTGGCATCTTCAACTAGCAAGTATTGCAGTTAAGTTTAACTGTTGCTATTTTTACACCCTTGAAGCTGTTTTCAAACTTTTTGCAACGCCACTTCATCACCCTACATTTCTGGAGGATAAGTTATTAAACAGTTGGGTAGAATTCATGAAAATAATCAAAACTTATGCAGATGAGTTTTGTATTATTTATCGATATAGGATGAATAGTAAAACATGATTCTATCTGTGCACAGACAGGAAAATAGCCTGTGCAGTTCTTGGGTTACAGGAGTTTTCAGAATCCGGTGGGCATTGCTCACCCTCCGGGTATCTCCTGCGGAGACGCTACGCGAACGCAGTTCCTATCTCCTCCGGAGACGCTGCGCGAACAACGGGGGGAACCCCCGC
>NZ_CAWPKW010000253.1:0-3456 GCF_963888615.1 Brasilonema octagenarum UFV-OR1
GACCCTCCCGCAGCGCTGGACTCACCGTAAGGCGTGGCCGTTCCCACTAGGGCGTTCGCCGTAAGGCGTGCGCTCTGCGCACACCCAAAGGGGTTTCCCGACTTGTAAGCGCAAGCGCACGAATCGAGCGAACGCGCAGCGTCTGGGCAGGAGATACGCGTAAGCGTGTCCCTTTGGGACTTACAAAGCAGCGTCTGGGCAGGAGTTAGCATCTGGCGTGGGCTTGTATCCTTTTTACTGATTCTGAGTACTGAGTTCTGTGTTCTGAGTTCTTTCTTCGGTCATCAAACTCCCAAAATACAGATTCTCAACAAAATCTCACGCAAGACTTGAAAACAAAAGTTTTCTCATTTGAAATAGAAAAAAATAATCATCAAAACTTTTGTGAGCCACCTCTTACATTTTTCCGTCCCATAGCATAATAGAGATGTGACTCATCTGCTAGACCCTTTACGATCCCTCAAACAAGGTCACTGGTTCAAGCTCATCTGCGGGGCCAGCTACCAACATCTGCCTGCGGTTAGAAGTTTAACACTAGCCTACACTTTGGCTGGCGCTGACTGCATAGATGTTGCCGCTGATCCAGCTGTTATTGCCGCAGCCAAAGAAGGGCTGCAAGCTGCCTCTGCCTTATCAGAGGTTGCTGGGCAGCAAGGATTTGGCTTGCCTGGAAGGTCTCCCCTGTTGATGGTTAGTCTCAACGACGGGGAAGATCCACATTTCCGCAAAGCTGAGTTTAATTCTACAGAATGCCCCAAGGAATGTGATAGACCATGTGAAAGGATTTGTCCAGCCCAAGCAATTGTTTTTAATAGTATAAAAAACGAATCATCAGGGATTATATCACAAAAATGCTACGGGTGTGGTCGTTGCATACCCATTTGTCCATACGATATAATTTATACAAGGTCATATGTATCAACGCCAGGAGCGATCGCACCATTGATCCTGTCATCAGGAGTAGATGCCGTAGAAATTCATACAAATGTTGGGCGTTTGACAGAATTTACAAGATTGTGGCAAGCGATTTTACCTTGGGTTGAGCGTTTGAAGTTAGTCGCCATCAGTTGTCCAGATGGAGACGGTCTGATTGACTATCTTCACGCCCTTTATAACGTAATTGCCCCCATACCGTGTGCTTTAATTTGGCAGACTGACGGTCGTCCGATGAGTGGGGATATTGGTGATGGTACCACTCAGGCCGCAGTCAAGTTAGGGCAAAAAGTCTTGGCAGCTAAATTACCGGGATATGTGCAATTAGCTGGTGGAACCAACAGCTACACTGTTGCCAAGTTGAAGGCAATGGATCTTCTGAAGAGAGCGGGGGAAGCTTATTCCTCTTCGTCCTCTTCCTCCTCTTCCATTGCTGGTATCGCTTACGGTAGTTACGCCCGGGTATTACTGTCACCCATTCTTGAGCAATTAGAAGCTAAGGAGGTGAAAAATGCTTGTCTTAAAACAACTGTCCGCTTAGAAGAAGAACCAGAATTGCTCGCTCAAGCGGTTTCGCTTGCACATTCTCTCGTTTCCCAACTCAAGTCACAGCAGTAGGGAACACTGTTCCCGATTCGCCCGTTGCGGACACTTTCTGGTGGCGGGGTGATCCTCCTCGTACTACAAGTGTCCAAGTATCTCTAAAAAACGTCACCATAAAAAGCATGACGATTAAAGACGATCTTCAAAAATTGTTGGACATTTTACCCCAAGATTTGCAGCAGATACTAGAAAAGCATCCTCAACGAGATAGCCTAGTAGAAGTAGTCTTGGATTTGGGTCGTCGTCCTGAAGCTCGCTTTCCCAATCAAGCAGAGTATCTGGGCGAAACACCGGTTACGCAAGAACAGATAGATGATTGCATCAAGAGAGTGGGAACCTTTGGCGCGGATAATCGGGCAGGAATTGAGCAAACCCTGCACAGGATTAGTGCCATCCGCAACCGCAGTGGTAAGATTATCGGCTTAACCTGTCGTGTTGGTCGGGCGATATTCGGCACAATTGGCATGATCCGCGATTTGGTAGAAACTGGAAAATCAATTCTCATGCTAGGACGCCCTGGTGTGGGTAAAACCACTGCACTACGGGAGATTGCCCGTGTTTTAGCGGATGATTTCCAAAAGCGAGTAGTCATAATTGACACTTCTAACGAAATCGCTGGAGATGGTGACGTTGCCCACCCCGCGATCGGTCGCTCACGGCGGATGCAAGTGGCTCATCCAGAACAACAGCATCAAGTGATGATTGAAGCTGTGGAAAACCATATGCCAGAAGTCATCGTTATTGATGAAATTGGTACAGAACTGGAAGCCTTAGCAGCTCGTACGATTGCCGAACGAGGTGTCCAGTTGGTAGGAACTGCTCATGGTAATCAGATTGAAAACCTGATCAAAAATCCGACGCTTGCTGACTTGGTTGGTGGTATCCAGGCTGTGACACTGGGAGACGATGAAGCCAGACGGCGAGGAACTCAAAAGACAGTTTTAGAACGCAAAGCACCTCCCACTTTCGAGATTGCGGTGGAAATGTTAGAACGGCAACGCTGGGTAGTTCACGACAGCGTCGCTGACACAGTTGATACTCTCCTACGGGGACGTCAGCCTAGTCCGCAAGTCAGAACTGTGGATGACAATGGCAATGTGAACGTGACTCGTCAGCTTACCGCAATCAACGGTCGTGGACAAACACTCGGGGGAGAAGAATCTTTCCCAGCACCAGCACGACAGACAAACGGCTGGCGTGCAACTGGGCAAATGATACCCCTACCGACATTGTCTGGTCAAAGCCAAAAGAGTTCTGCACCAAGTGAGTTTGACCGCTTACTCGATGAATCCTTTAATGGTTTTGATGGCTTTGATTTCGACTCCACCACTACTAGACATGCAGGACCTAATGGCGAAGATTTGCCACTGCACGTATATCCCTATGGCGTTAGCCGGAGCCAATTGGAACAGGTAGTTGGGGTTCTTTCTTTACCAGTAACATTGACAAAAGATCTTGATAGTGCTGATGCTATATTGGCGTTGCGATCGCACGTCAAAAACCACGCCAAATTACGGCAAATGGCTAGAGCACGTCAAATACCAATTCATATGATCAAGTCCAGCACTCTACCGCAGATTACCCGAGGCTTGCGGCGGTTGCTGAATATGGACGATCCGGAAGTTAACGACGATCGCGAAATGCAACTGTTTCTCCACAGCGCCAGTGATGATGAAATGGACGCGCTGGAAGAAGCAAGACTTGCTGTAGAGCAAATCGTGATTCCCAAAGGACAGCCAGTCGAATTATTGCCCCGTTCTCCTCAAGTGCGGAAAATGCAGCACGAATTGGTAGAACACTATCGGCTGAAATCTAATAGCTTTGGGGAAGAACCAAATCGGCGTTTGCGGATCTATCCGGCTTAAAACAGTGAACAGTGAACAGTGAACAAGGGGTGGACGAGTCCGTTTCCTACCTGAT
>NZ_CAWPKW010000254.1:0-3449 GCF_963888615.1 Brasilonema octagenarum UFV-OR1
CGCTTTTAGCTGCGCTAAAATCTTTCCCTCTCCTTACTAAGGAGAGGGATGCCCGGTAGGGCAGGGTGAGGTTCCGAGTTACAGACAATTAGTATTACAAACAAAAAATTACTTTACATTGCTTATGAAAAAATTAGTGCTCCTCAAGTTTGATGGTAAGATTAATTCCGAATTTCATGTAACTTTAGAAATTGCTAATGACGGAGAAACACCTCATCGAATAATCACAGGTAAGTTACCTGGAAATAATACTATTATCCAATTGTTGAATACATGGCACGATACCTATCGCAGTCGGTATGGTCAATTAAGAATTAAAAATCCAAAGAGTAAAAACGTAAATATCGAAGCTCTTAATGAAGAATGTAAGCTGAAATCACAACAATTACTTGATAGTTTTAACGCCTGGTTACAATCATCAGCTTTTACTCCTATCAGAAGTTGTCTAGAACAATTAGAGCCAGAATCTGAAATCCGGGTGATTATTTGCACGGATTGCCAGGAACTGCGTCAACTTCCCTGGCATTTGTGGGATGTATTAACTAAATATCAAGGCGCGGAAATTGCTTTAAGTTCGCCACAAGCTGAACGTGGAAACCGGACTTACAGAGAAAAGATTAGAATTTTGATTATTCTGGGTGACAGCAGGGACATTAATGTTGATGCTGATAAACAAGAGCTTGAAACATATTGCGGTGAGGCGGAAATTGTCTTACTCAAAGAACCATTAAGAGAGAAATTAAATCAGCATCTGCAAGATAATATCGGTTGGGATATTCTGTTTTTTTCTGGACATTCTCGAACTGAGCGTACACAAGGACGAATTTGGCTGAACAGTCATGATAGTTTGACAATGGCTGAATTGAGGGATGCTTTGCAAATAGCGATTCAGCAACGATTGCAAATAGCATTGTTCAATTCTTGTGATGGTTTGGGTATTGCTTATGAATTAGAACAACTGAATATTCCTCAAGTGATTGTCATGCGGGAACCTGTACCTGATAAAGTAGCGCAGGAGTTTTTGAAGTTTTTTCTCCAACACTTTACAGGTGGTAAGTCTCTGTATATTTCTGTGAGAAATGCGCGAGAACAATTACGCTCACTTGAGGAAAAATATCCTTGTGCAAGTTGGTTGCCTGTTATTGTTCAAAATCAGACGGAAACTCCACCGACTTGGCAAAGTTTGGGCATAATTTCTTTTTGTCCCTACCAAGGATTAGCGGCTTTTGGGGAAGCGAACGCTGAGTATTTTTTTGGTAGAGAGAAGGCGACTTTGCAGCTTGTATCTGCAGTTTACAACAAGCCGTTAGTTGCTGTGGTTGGTGCTTCTGGAAGCGGGAAGTCATCGCTGGTGTTTGCTGGTTTAATTCCTCAGTTGCGTCGGGATACTATTAATAGTTGGCTGATTCTCTCGTTTCGTCCTTTGAAAAATCCTTTTGAGTCGTTAGCTATGGCGTTGGCGGCGGCGTTTAACTTAGAGGATGACGATCGCCACTTATTTGAAGCTAAACTAGAACTCCAACTGCGACAAGATACGTCAACTCTGCAAACAACTATCGAACGCATCCAAACTTTATCTCCCGACTCCCAGCGCCGACTGTTGCTTGTTGGCGATCAATTTGAGGAAATTTATACTCTTTGCGCGGATGCATCGGAACGCAAAATCTTTTTAGATGGATTGCTGCAAGCGGTGAACAATGCACCGTTTTTTACTCTCGTGCTTACTTTGCGGGCAGACTTTTTTAGCAAGGCGCTTGATGATTACGAACCTTTTGGCAAAGCGTTGCAGAATTATCAACCGGAACTACTTGTGCGGATGAGTCGGGAGGAGTTGGAACAAGCGATCGCACTCCCCGCAACTCAGTTAGGCTTTCAGCTAGAACAAGGTTTAACCAACACAATAATACAGCGGTTTTCAGATGAATAGACCACAGTGAGCGAACCAGCCCCAAGCATCATCAGATGAGATTTGCTCAGTAACAATTTGGTTTAATACTTGATTAAGCGCTTCTTTGGTTCGAGCTTTGAAAGACCGCAAACATTGCTTGATTTTTGACCAACACAATTCGATGGGAGACAAATCAGGTGAATAAGGAGGTAAAAAGACTACTTTTGCGCCAACTGATTCAATAGCATCTTGAATTACCGGAGCGTGATGCAGCGATAAATTATCCATGATGACGAATGCTCCCACCCACAACTGGGGTACAAGAACCTCCTGAACGTAGGTCAAAAACACGTCTGTGTTGACACTACCAGAAATACTCATACTAGCAATTAGTCCGTCCATACGAGCGTGCCCCGATTAATGATATATTTTGTCCTCGATTCTTAGGGCAAGAGTCGTATAAGCGTTCACCACGTGGTGCGCGACCATAGTTTCGAGTCATTCCCAGGTTGAGACCTGACTCGTCTATAAATATTAAATTGTGGGGGTCAACAGCTAAAACCCAATCCCGATAATTAAAACGCATCTGTTTTATTCGTGGACTGTCTTGCTCACTGGCATACAAAGTTTTTTTTTATTGGTCAATTCTAACCGTTGAACTGCACGGTGCATGGTTGATATACTCACACTCATGCCACTGCGTTCGGCTAAACGCTCACATAATTCTGACAGTAGGGCATCCGGTTGTTCATTTACTAACTGCTCTACAGCAGGCAAGTTCTCAATTTTTATTTTAGCGATCGCTCCACCTGCATGAGGTTTTGGAGTCACTTGTCCGATGTTTTGATAGCGACGAATCAACCGTTGGACAAACGATAAGCTCACTTTAAAGCGGTCTGCAAGGTGGTCGTTGTGACCCTTCCTTCGCTGTATAAGCATCAATTACGCGTTGGCGTAGATCATTTGAGTAGGGAGCAGGCATTATCGTGAGTATTTTTACTACTCCTCTAGTTTACCCAATTTGTAGTCTACTCAATTGAAAACCGCTGTAAAAAACGAAGAACCTCACCCCGCCCTCCGGGCACCCCTCTCCTTATTAAGGAGAGGGGAACTCGGGATTCCCACGGAGGAGCCAGCACCGTAGGCGGGTTTCCCGACTTGATGCGTCTGGCGTTGGGGATTAGGGGCACCTGGTGAGGTCTTTTTATTGCAAGTAATTAGACGAACTTGATATAATACCGATTCAAAAAATGTTTGCGACAGATGACCCCACCCTCACTTTTCGCTTCGCTAAAATCTTTCCCTCTGGTGAAATCGCACTCTTTGGAATGCCCGACAGGCGTAGGCGTAGGTTGGGTCAAGCGTAGCGCAACCCAACAATAAACGTTTTGTGTTGGGTTTCCTTTCGTCAACCGCCAGACTTGCCTAGGTCGGGAAACCCTCCGTAGGTATCTGGCGTTGGGGTTCCCCCCGTTGTAGCACCTGCCGTGGTTTCCCCCATGAGCGACTGCCGAAAGGGTCTCCCGACTTGAGGCACCTGTCCGTTGAGCCAGTACTTGAT
>NZ_CAWPKW010000255.1:0-3447 GCF_963888615.1 Brasilonema octagenarum UFV-OR1
ATTAGGACACGAACTAATGAGAAAACACGGTCACCAAGAGACTTGAAAGTCTGTTCCCTGTTCCCTGTTCCCTGTTCCCTGTTCCCTATTCCCTGTTCCCTGCTATAGATTTAACTTTAGAATGATGTCGTTTCCTAGCTGCTGTCTTCACGATGGAAATGGATAATGCAGCACATGAGGTCTTTCTATGTTTTTACCCCCTGGGTTTGGTGAGAAATATGTGATGACCACGCTAGGAAGAATGGTGTACTATACTGCTGTTGGAAAACCGTGGTCTGACACAAATGTTGAGCAATCAAGCGAGAAAACATTAGTTTTCCTACACGCGTTTGGTGGTGGTTCTTCTGCTTACGAGTGGTCTAAAGTTTATCCAGCTTTTGCTGCGGATTATCGAATCGTCGCGCCGGATTTGATTGGGTGGGGACGCTCTGACCATCCGGCTCGAAGTTATAGTGTTAATGACTACATTCAAACTATTATTGAGTTCATAGAAAGGACTTGCAATGGTCCGATTAGTGCGATCGCCTCTTCACTCACTGCTGCTTTCACGATTCGCGCTGCGATTCTTCGCCCCGATTTATTCAAGTCTTTAATTTTGACCACACCAGCAGGTTTGGCTGAATTTGGACAAGATTACAGCAAGAGTTTATCTGCTCAAATTGTCAACATCCCAGTTGTAGATCGATTGCTTTACATGACTGGGGTTTCTAGCAGTTTTGGCATTCGCAGCTTTTTGGAAGAACGTCAATTTGCTCGTCCAGAACGAGTTTATCCTGAAATTGTCGAAGCATATTTGCAATCTGCTCAACAGTTTAATGGAGAGTATGCTGCTCTTGCTTTCGTACGTGGTGATTTATCTTTTGATTTATCTCAATATATAACTCAATTGACCATTCCTACTGCCATGATTTGGGGGCAAAAGTCAGAATTTACAGGACCAGAAATAGGTCGCCGACTTGCAGACATGAACCCTCAGGCAGTCCGCATCTTTTATAACTTAGAGGATGTAGGCTTAACCCCCCAATTGGAACTTCCTGCTGTCACGATTGGGCTAATTAGGAAATTTTTACCTTTACTTGAGTCATCTGTTTGAACAGCTTTTCCTTTTTTGTAATATCATTTACACTTGCGTCGGAGTGATTCAAGATTTTACCCTTATGCTTGCCCACGATTTTCGTACAACCTCACCCCGGTATTGATTCCATTACCGCCTTGGGGTTGGTTAACTCGGTGTACTTTTGCAATGTACTTTCAATGGGGCAGTTACCATCTCAAATCACCAAACGCCAGATACCTACGGAGGGAAACCCTCCTTCAGTACTGGCTCCCCTGTACGCATAACGGTTTTGCTCCGTAGAGCCTTCCCTTTCGGGAGTGAAGTTAGCCTCGACCTGTTATAAGAGCTTGTTGGGCTTGCAACACTGTTCCAGTGACCTTAGAACTGTTTAATCACAAGCGACAGAGCGGGGAACTGGCTACGCATTCCGAGGTGTCGTGACTCAAATAACGTTTACCCTTCGACTACGCTCAGGGTGGTCTGGTCAGCACAACTTGCTAGATTTCTCTTGCAAGCTCAGTCCCTTTAGGGCTGGGTTGCTGACTGTAATGAAGAAAAAGCTTACCCAGTTAAATTACGCGCCCTAATAACTAAGTTTAAAATTGTTGCCATAATTAGGATAAGCCATAATAAGATTATTTTTTTTGCTTCTTCGCGCCCTCCCCCCTTAGGCGCAGGGCTTGGTTGTAATCTTCTAATGCGCCTTTTTTGTCTCCCAAGTCACTACGGACAAGCCCTCGGCCGTAGTAGGCGTCAGGATCGTTAGGATTAAGGCGCAGGGCTTGGTTGTAATCTTCTAATGCGCCTTTTTTGTCTCCCAAGTTACTACGGACAAGCGCTCGGTTGTAGTAGGCGTCAGCAGTGTTAGGATTGAGGCGCAGCGCTTGGTTGTAATCGTCTAATGCGCCTTTTTTGTCTCCCAAGTCATCACGGGCATTCCCTCGGTTGTAGTAGGCGTTAGTATAGTTAGGATTGAGGCGCAGCGCTTGGTTGTAATCGTCTAATGCGCCTTTGTTGTCTCCCAAGTTTCTACGGGCAGTCCCTCGGTTGTAGTAGGCAGTAGCATCGTTAGGATCTAGGCGCAGCGCTTGGTTTAAATCGTCTATTGCGCCTTTTTTGTCTCCCAAGTCATCACGGACAAACGCTCGGGCAAAGTAGTTAATAGCATAGTTAGGATTTAGTTTCACAGCTTGGTCAAAAGAGTTTAATGCTCCTTTCTTGTTTCCGTCCGCAGCCTCAATAAACGCTTGTGAGTAGTATTTAGCTATAGCAGAGTTAGTTTCTGCTTGTTTATACTGATACCAAGTTGTCCCCCCCAATGTCGTGATAATCGTCAATGCTGCCGCTGAGACACCAGCAATTCCCCTTTGCTTACGGGCTTTCTCTTCTCGAAGCTGGCGATCGCGTACTTCAATACTAAGTTGAATAAAATCTTGCTCTGATAAACTTAGCTCTTCGCGACGTTGTTTTAATTTTTCTTCTGCCTCTGACAGCGGCACACCACGCAACAATACTCCTTCATCTCGTTTTGTCTCTTCCCACTGATGTATGATATCCCTTAACCGCTCTTGCCAAGCTCGAAACAAACGGTCTTTTTTCATCCACTCGCGCAGCGTTTGCCATTCGCGGATTAGGGCTTCATGGACAACCTCCACTGTATCTTCCCCAGATTTCTCATCATGTCCGGTGACAACCAAACGGGCTGTGTATCCTGCTAAATCACTCACCAATCCCCAATTCTCATCTCCTACTTCTTTGCGGGTGGCGATGCGACGAGTATCCTCAGTTCCTTCCCCTGGGCGCACCAATTGCACAAAGATGCGCTGTGCAGCTTTTTGTTTTGTTTCACTCAATTTTTGGTAAACTTGCTCGGCATGATTTGCTAGCGCTTTTTTCACACCCCCGATCTCTTGGTATGCTTGATGAGTGAGTGTGCGGTTTTGCTGTAGGGCTGTTTTTTAACTGCTTCTACCAAACCGTTGACAAATGTTTCCCTTCCAAAAAAGAATGCTGCATCTTCTTCTCCAAATGCTGCTAATCCTTGATAGGGATTAGGTGGAATAATGTCTATTTCTGGTTGGCTGGGGATGATACTAATTTGCTCTTTTTTAAATAGAACTGGAGTTTGCTGCTCTAAATATTTTATTAAGATCGAGCAACCTAATTCATAAGCAAACTCCACCTGTTGTCCTGCTGCTAGAGCATCATAAAATGCCACAGAAAATGCTATTGCTGCTTTATCCCCAACCGCTTGGTTCATGCCAATCACATAATTGACGTGTTGGCTAATCGCTTTTGCTTGCACCTCACTATAGCAGGCATTGAGAAGTACACACTGCTCCATAAAACTTATACATTGCTGAACAATGCGGTTTATTTCTCGCTTCAGC
>NZ_CAWPKW010000256.1:0-48361 GCF_963888615.1 Brasilonema octagenarum UFV-OR1
ACAACGGTCAAAGCTCGCCGGGGGAAGCTTCCCCCGGCAGACTTTGGGGGAACCCCCGCACGGCGCTGCTCTCCGCAACGCACTGACTCCTCTGCTCCCCTGCTTCTTTTAAAGGGGTTAGGGATAAATTTTTCTTGTGTTAACTCACTTCGGTTGAAATAGCCTTGCGCTAAAAGGACACCAGCAATATACAATTCTCCTGGTACACCAACGGGTACAGGCTGTAAATATTTATCTAGTATATAGATTTGTGTATTGGCAATAGGTCGCCCAATCGGAGGAAGTAGCGGCCAAGTCTCTACTGAATTATTCACAGTAAAACTAGTGGCTAAATGGGTCTCTGACGGTCCATAATGATTGTGCAATGTACAATCATTTAATCTGCTTAACCATTGAGAAATAGCGGGAGTAATCTGCAACTGTTCCCCAGCGGTAATGATTTCTCTCAAATGAGTATTAACTAATTCGCTACCAACAGCGACTTCAGCTAGTTGCTGTAAGGCAACAAAGGGAACAAATAGTCTTTCAACAGCTTTTTGTTGAAGAAAACCTAACAAAGCTGAGGCATCTCGGCGTAATTCCTCCCCAACTAGGAACAATGTGCCTCCAGAACACCAGGTGGTGAATATTTCTTGGAAGGAGACATCAAAGTTAATCGAAGCAAATTGCACGGTTTTTGCTCCACGAGCAATTTTCAGATTGTCCCTATGCCACATAATCAAATTGCAAAGGGCAACCTGATTCATGGCTATACCCTTAGGTTGACCTGTAGAACCAGAAGTATAAATTATATAAGCTAAGTTATTTGCTTGTCCGTCGGAGATAAGATTACCCTGACTGCACTGGGAAATCAGTTCAGCGTCAGTATCCAAACAAACAAGCTGTGCTTGATAAGAGGCAGGAGAACTCAAGGCCCCCTCTTTCCCCCTGCCCCCTGCTAAGAGCCCCCCTGCTTCTTCACACTGGGGCAGTCGGTCAACGAGTGACTGCTGGGTCAGCAAAACTGAAACTTGAGCATCTTCTAAAACAAAGCTCAAACGCTCAGGCGGATACTCAGGATCAAGTGGCAGGTATGCACCACCTGCTTTGAGAATCCCCAGTAGTCCTATGACCATCTCTAAAGAACGCTCTACACACAGACCGACCAGGACATCAGCTTCTACACCCAATGAGCGCAAGTAGTCCGCCAACTGGTTAGCGCGGTAGTTTAATTCATAGTAAGTAAGCTGTTCATTTTCAAACTCCACTGCCACTGCATTGGGTGTATGCTCCACCTGCTCCTCAAACAACTGATGGATGCACTTATCAGAAGGATAATTCACCCCTGTATCGTTCCATTCGACAAGTAACTTTTGTTGCTCCTGTTGTGTCAATAGGGGCAACTGGGAGATTTGCTGTTCTGGGTTAGCAATAATACCTTCAAGCAAGGTAACAAAATGACCCGTCATTCGCTCTATGGTACTAGCATCAAACAAGTCAGTGTTGTACTCCCAAATCCCTACCAACCCAGAGGCAGTGTTATGCATGATTAAAGTTAAATCAAACCTTGCATTTGCGCCTTTGATTGGGAATGGACTGACACTTAGCCCAGTCAGTTCTACCCCGGATGTGGGCGCATTCTGGAGGACAAACATTACCTGAAACAGTGGTGTATGGCCCAGATTCCGTTCTGGCTGCAATGCTTCCACCAGCATTTCAAATGGCAAATGCTGATGAGAGTATGCCTCCATTGCCATGGAACGAACACGACCTAGTAATTCGCTAAAACTGGGGTTGCCTGCCAAGTTAGAACGCATGACCAAAGTGTTGACAAAAAAGCCAATTAACCCTTCTATTTCACTGCGATCGCGATTAGCAATTGGCGAACCCACCAAAATATCTTCTTGTCCTGTGTAACGATAAAGTAGCGTATCAAACGCTGCCAACAGCGTCATGAACAAGGTGACTCCTTGTTGCTGACTCAGTTGTGTCAGTTCACCAGTTAGCTTCTGTGAGAGTGCAAACTCTTGATATGCTCCGTTGTCAGTCTGCACAGCAGGTCTGGGTCGGTCTGTGGGTAACGATAATAAAGCTGGTGCGTTTGCCAGTTTTTGTTGCCAGTAATTCAATTGACTTTGTAATACGTCTCCTTGCAACCACTGTCTTTGCCAAATGGCGAAATCTGTGTATTGCAGAGGTAGTGGTGCTAACGGTGACGGCTGACCTTGAGAATAAGCTTTGTACAGTGCCGCTAGTTCTTGGATAAACACACCCATTGACCAGCCGTCTGAGACAATATGGTGCATACACAGTAATAAAACGTGTTCTGTCTCGGACAGCACTACTAATGTTGCTCTGACTAATGCTTGGTTTGCCAGGTCAAACGGTTGAATAGCTTGTTTTTTTGCTAATTGCTGTGTGGCGATTTCTTGTTCACTGGTTGGCAAATGTGGCAACTCAACAACACATACTGTCCAATTCGTCTGTTTTTGAATAATTTGCGTTGGTTGTCCATCAACTGTGATGAAGTTGGTGCGTAAAGCTTCGTGGCGATGAATTATTTCTTGTAAGCTTTGTTCTAAGGCTGTCACGCTCAGAGTTCCGACTATATGCAAAGCAAAGGGTATGTTGTAGAAAGCACTGTTCGGCTCGAACTGGTCTAAAAACCACAGCCGTGTTTGGGCAAATGATAGTGGCAATTCTGCATCTCTTGCCCGCCTTAAAATGGGTAGGGCAGTTAGTTCTAAGTCCTGTTGCTGTAACTGCTCAATCTCTTGTGCCAATTGGGCAACTGTGGCTGCGGCAAACAAGCTACGCAATGGTAGTTCTACTTTGAAAATGTTGCGGATGCGTGAAACTAGTTGCGTTGCTAATAGGGAATGTCCACCCAGTTCAAAGAAGTTATTATGAATGCCAACTTGTTCTACTTTTAAGACTTGCGCCCAAATTTGTGCCAGCATTTCCTCAATGGGTGTGCGCGGGGCGACAAATTTTTCTAGCAGTGTGCTGTCTAACTCCGGTTTTGGCAAGGCGTGGCGATCTACTTTGCCGTTGGGAGTCAGAGGTAAGGACTGCAGCAGCACAAAAGCACTTGGTATCATGTACTCTGGTAGCTTTGCTTTCAGAAACTGACGCAGTTCTGTGACTGTGGGAGATTGTTCAATCTGCGGCACTACATAAGCTACTAAACGTTTGTCGCCCGGTTCATCCTCTCGTAGCATCACCACGCTTTCCCACACATCTGGGTGAGAAGCCAGTAATGCCTCAATTTCTCCCAACTCTATGCGGAAGCCACGAATTTTTACTTGATGGTCAATTCTGCCTAAATATTCAATGTTTCCATCAGAACGATAACGTGCTAAATCACCCGTTTTATATAAATATTTTCCTGCTTCAAAGGGGCTAGAAATAAACTTTTCTTGAGTCAATTGGGGTTTATTCCAATAACCACGTGCTAATCCCACACCACCAATATGTAACTCACCACTAACTCCAATGGGAACAGGTTGTAAATGTTTATCTAAGATATATATCTGTGTATTGGCAATTGGACGACCAATAGGAACAAGTTTCTCATTACTATTGGGTTGACAAGCCCAAAAAGTTACATCAATTGCCGCTTCAGTTGGCCCATAAAGGTTGTGTAATTCAGCGTTTAATCGTTCAAAAAAGCATTTTTCTAGATTAATAGATAAAGCTTCTCCGCTACAAATTACCCGTTTGATACTACCACATTTTTCTAGTTCGGTTTCTTCTAGAAACACTTGCAACATTGAGGGAACAAAGTGAACTGTCGTAATTTTTTCTTGGGCAATTAGTTGGGCTAAATAACGGCTATCTTGATGTCCACCTGGTCTAGCGATAATTAAACTCGCACCTGTGAATAAAGGCCAGAAAAATTCCCAAACTGAAACATCAAAGCTAAAGGGTGTCTTTTGTAAAACTTTATCGGTTACTGTTAGTTGATATATATCTTGCATCCACAATAGACGGTTACACAAGCCTTTATGAGTGTTCATTGCACCTTTAGGCTTTCCTGTGGAACCGGAGGTGTAAATTACATAAGCTAAGTTTTCTGTTGTAACTTCATTAATTGGGTTTTGAGGGCTGTAAGCAGCAAACTCTTGACAATTGGGGTTAATACATATCACTTGCGCTTGGTGTGGCGGTAGTTCTGGGACTAGATGTGGTTGCACTAACAACACCGACACTTGAGCATCTGCCAACATAAATGCTAAACGCTCTTTAGGATAAGTGGGATCTAAAGGTACATAAGCACCACCTGCTTTAATAATTGCTAATATCCCAATTACCATCTCTAAAGAGCGTTCCATGCAGATCCCAACCAATACGTCTGGTTTCACATCTAGAGTTTTGAGATAATGGGCGATTTTGTTAGCGCGTTGATTTAACTCTCGGTAGGTAAGCTTTTGATTTTCAAATACAACTGCTACAGCATCCGGGGTGTGCTCTACTTGCTCCTCAAATAACTGATGGATACACTTCTCACCAGGATAGTCTACTTGAGTGTTGTTCCACTCCACCAACAATTGATGACGCTCTGCGGTCGTCAACAGTGGTAATTCTGCAATTCGCTCTTTAGGATTGGCAACAATTGCTTGTAGTAAAGTTTGAAAATTTTGGGCGATGCGAGTAATTGTCGTTGCATCAAATAAATCAGCACTGTAACTCCAAACACCCTCCAAACCTCCTGAAACTTCCCAGTAGTTCACTTCCAGGTCAAACCTGACCATTTCATCAATTGGCGCGGACATGTTCTGGATGGTTAAACCTGGCAAATCCCCAAAAGACAGTGAAGCATTCTGAAGGGCAAACATCACTTGTACTAGAGGATTACGACTTAAATCTCGCTCAGGCTGTAATTTTTCAACCAACATCTCAAAGGGTAAGTCCTGATGGGAGTATGCTGACAAAGTTGTTTGCCGTACTTGCACTAAAAAGTCAGCAAAGCTGGGGTTGCCAGAGAGATCGCCCCTTAATGCTAGGGTATTAGCAAAAAATCCCATGAGCTGGTCGACGCTTTTGTTGTTGCGGTTAGCGATCGCCGAGCCAACAACAATATCTAATTGACCACTATAACGAGAAATTAATACCAAAAAAGCTGCCACTAGAGTCATAAATAAAGTTGCGTCTGACTCTTGGCTCAGCTGCTTGAGGCGTTGTGTGAGGTGACGATCCAGTTGAAAACGCTCAACTCCACCTCGGAAGGTCTGAACTGGGGGACGTGGCTTATCAGTAGGCAGTTCTAGTACGCCAGGGACACCCGCTAACTGTTGCTGCCAGTAATCGAGTTGGCGTTCTAGGACTTCGCCTGTCAGCCACTGGCGTTGCCAAACTGCAAAGTCAGCGTATTGGATAGGTAATTTAGGTAATGGGTTGGGTAATCCTTGAGTGAAAGCTGCATATAGCTGCGATAACTCACGGTTGAAGATGTTCAAAGACCAGCCATCATAGATAATGTGGTGCATCTTCAACAGCAGTACATACTCCTGGTTACTCAGTTGGAGTAAAGTGAATTGCACTAATGGCCCAACAGCTAGATCGAAAGGGTCAGATGCCTGAGAATTGGCCATTTGCCGAATCCGATCGCTTTGTTCCTGAACTGACAACCCCTGCAAATCATAGACTGGTAAAGTTAAGGCAGTAAAAGGGGCAATTCGCTGAACAGGTTTTCCGTCTACTGTGGGAAAATTTGTTCTTAAAATCTCGTGGCGACAAACGAGTTCACCCAGGCTCTGCTCTAGTGCAACTATATTCAGCGATCCCTCTAGCCGCAGAATGAGTAGCATATTATAAGAACGACTGTCGGGTGAGAGCTGGTGCAAAAACCAGAGCCGCTGCTGTGCAAAAGATAGCGGTAGTTCAACGTCGCGTGGCACTGGTTGAATCGACAACTGATGAGCAGCTTTAACCTGCTTTGCTTGTTGTAAAAACAGCACAATTTCTGTTTTGCGCCCAGCTATTTCCTGACGTAGTGTTGGAGTTAACGCCCCTTCTGGTGCGTGACAACGTAAGCGCTCGCCATCGACCTCTAGTTCAATACTTAAGTTTGTCAGGTGACGAATGAATTCAAGGGTGCTGTTAGTCATGCTCAAAACTCCACTACCTCACTACCGACTTCTTTAATTGATAAATTTTGTGTTACCAAATCCACTACTTCTATGTACGCTGCTATCCCAGCTACTGTGGGAGACTCAAACATTATCTGTATAGATAGGTCAAGTCCAAAAGCTGAGTTGATCTCTGACAGGACTTGGATAGCGAGTAGGGAATGTCCCCCTAGTTCAAAAAAATTATCGTGAATGCCTACTTGCTCTACTTTTAGCACTTGCGCCCAAATTTGTGCCAACGTTTTTTCAATAGAGGTACGCGGAGCTACATATTTGTCTGCTACTTCACTGTAGAAATCGGGTACTGGTAAGGCGTGGCGATCTACTTTGCCGTTGGGAGTAAGCGGTAGAGCTTCTAGGATCACTATTGCACTTGGCACCATATACTCTGGTAACTTTTGCTTCAGGAAGCTACGCAGTTCGCTAACTGTAAGTGTACTGAGCGAAGTCGAAGTACAAGTCTGCTCTTTTTGAGGCACAATGTAAGCGACTAGGCGTTTGTCCCCAGGAGTATCTTCGCGGGCGATAACACAAGATGCCTGCACATGGGGATATTGACTCACAACTGTTTCGATTTCGCCTAATTCGATGCGAAAACCCCGAATTTTTACTTGATTGTCAATGCGTCCTACGTATTCAATGTTGCCATCTGGTAAATAGCGTACTAAATCCCCAGTTTTGTAGAGGCGTTCAACTTTATTAAATAATTCAATTTCAATAAATTTTTCGGCAGTAGTTTCAGGACGATTAAAATAGCCTTGTGCTAATCCAGCACCACCAATGTGTAACTCTCCTGGTACACCTACAGTTACGGGCTGGAGATTTTTATCTAAGATATAAACTTGGGTATTAGCAATTGGACGACCAATAGCAATAGTTGTAGCGTCTTCGGGAACATCCTGCACCAAGTACCAGGAAGTAAATGTTGTATTCTCTGTCGGTCCATAAACATGCAGTAGTCGCTGCGGCGCACCATTGTCCAGTACTTTTTTCACCCATTTAGGATCGACAGCCTCGCCTCCAAATAAAAGATGCCGTAGTGAATTGAAAGCAGAGGGTACTTCTTGAGCAATTTGATTGAACAACGCGGTTGTTAAGAATAAAACGCTGATAGTTTGCGCTTTAATAAAGGCTGCGAAATCTTTGGGCGAAATTGCTAACTCTTTGCTTGCCCCAACTAACCGCGCTCCATTTAGTAAGGCTCCCCAAATTTCAAAAGTCGCAGCGTCGAAGGCGTAATTTGAGGCTTGTGCAATGACATCTTGAGTAGAAATGCTGATATAGTCGGTTTGTTTGACTAATCGAACTACACCTCGATGGATAATACTAACACCTTTGGGTTGACCTGTAGAACCGCTTGTGTACATTACATAAGCTAAGCTATCAGGTTTGATGCTGGTAGTCGGGTTGTATTTTGTTTGTTGATTGATGATATCCCAGTTTGAGTCTAAGCAAATGACACTAGCTTTGCAATCAGCGAATAGCTGCCGCGCTTCGCGATCGCCCAGCTTACTAACTAACTTTTCCTGACTCAATATCACTGATAGCTGAGTATCTTCAAGCATAAAGCTTAAACGCTCTTGGGGATACTCTGGATCAAGTGGCACATAAGCCCCACCCGCCTTGAGAATGCCCAGTATACCCACAATCATTTCTACTGAGCGTTCCACACAAATACCCACCAGCACATCGGCTTTCACACCCAGTGAGCGCAAGTAATGTGCCAACTGATTAGCTTGGGTGTTCAATTGTTGATAAGTGAGTTGTTGATTGTCAAACACCACCGCCACAGCATTTGGAGTGCGCTCTACCTGTTCCTCAAACAACTGATGGATACACTTATCTTGAGGATAGTCTACCTGAGTATCATTCCATTCCACTAATAACTGATGCCGTTCTGACTCAGTTAGCAAAGGTAATTTTCCAACTCTGTGATTGGGATCGCTGACTATTGTTTCTAACAAAGTCTGAAAATGACCTGTCATCCTAGCAATTGTATCTGCCTCAAACAGATCACTGTTATATTCCCACGACCCAATTAATCCCTCTTGTGTCTGCCAAATCGAAAGGCTCAAATCGCACTGAGACGTACCTCGTTCTACCATCTCTGGAGTCAGACTAATACCAGGTAACTCTAAAGTATCGAGCGAGAAATTTTCCAGAACAAACATCACCTGAAACAGGGGGTTGTAGCCAAGAGAACGTTCTGGCTGTAGTGCTTCTACCACTTGCTCAAATGGTACGTCTTGCTGTGCGTGAGCATCCCAGACAACAGAGCGGACTTGTTGGAGGAATTGAGAGAAGCTAGGATTATCTTCGATTTGAGTACGCAACACTAAAGTGTTGACAAAACAGCCAATTAGTGGGTCAATTTCTCGACGATTGCGGTTAGCAAAAGGCGAACCAATACAAATATCATCTACACCACTATAGCGATGGAGTAAAACTGCAAAAGCTGCCAGCAGCGTCATAAACAAGGTGACACCAGACTTTTGGCTGAGGGTTACCAGCTCGAAAGTTAAATGCTCTGGGAGTTGAAATTTTTTAGTAGCACCAGAGAAAGTCTGCACTGCTGGACGAGGATAATCCGTTGGCAACTCCAACAAAGGTGGCGCTCCCGCTAACTGTTGTTTCCAGTAATCAAGTTGCTTTTCTAGAACTTCTTTAGTTAACCACTGGCGTTGCCAAAGGGCAAAATCAGCGTATTGTACTGTTAACTCTGGTAAGGGATTTGGTTCACCTTTACTAAAAGCGTCATAAAGGACTTCTAACTCTTTGAAGAATATCCCCATTGACCAGCCATCAGTAATGATGTGGTGCATGGTCAAGATTAACAAGTGAGAATCTGCTTCCTGGCGCAGTAGAGTAGCTCGTAACAAAGGAGCGATACCCAAGTCAAAGGGTTGGCGAACTTCTTGAGTGACTATTTGTTGAATATCAGCTTCTTTTAAACCTTGTAAGTCCATCACTGGTATGGTGATGGTAAAGGTGGGCGAGATCGCCTGAAAAGGAACGCCCTCAATAACAGTAAAGGTAGTCCGTAAGGCTTCGTGACGGCGGATTATTTCGTTGATGCTCTGTTCTAAGGCTGTCACGGAAAGCTTGCCATTAATCCGTAATTGGAGACTTTCATTGTAGAATGGGCTTTCCTTATCCAACTGATGAAGAAACCACATCCTCTGTTGAGCAAAAGATAAAGGCAACTCCCCATCTCTAGAAACTGGTATTAGGGGGAAAGAGGTAGATTGTGTGGCTGTTTGAGCTTCTTTAAGAAAAGCAAGGATTTCTGTTTTTCGTTTTAGCAGTTCCTGCTGTATGGCTGCTGTCATCACTCCTTTAGGGGCGCGACAGCCAAGTTGATCTCCGTCAATCCAGATTTTTACACCTTTTGTCTGCAGGCTAGCTAAAAACTCTTCTGTGATCATATCCTTACCTCTTCATATTCTTCTTCAAGTGCCTCAATAGATCCACTCTTGTCCTGAGTTACTCCTCGAATCGCCTCAATACTTTGGGCTAAAGTCGCGATAGTAGGCGCTTTAAATAAACGCTGTAAAGACAATTCTAGTGAGAAATGTTCGCGTAATCGAGAAATCACTTGACCAGCTAGCAGGGAATTTCCCCCCAACTCAAAAAAGTTGTCGTGAATGCTTAAAGGTGGCACTCTCATTACTTCCTGCCAACATTGAGCAATTTTGAGCTCTATCTCGTTGCGTGGTTCTATTCGCTCCCTAATTTCTTGAGTGTTAATTCCCCCAATTAGGCGAACGCGATCAATTTCGCCGTTTTCAAGACAAGGCATTTGGGGCAGTTGTACTAATTTATAGTTGCAAGCAGTTCCAAAGCAATCTTGAACCTGAAAGTCTGGTAATTGAACAACCTCGTTACTACTGGCAGTGAAATAGGTAGTTAACTTCTGTAAACTAAAAGCTGACGATTGCCAACGTTGAATGTTTTGGTTAGTGCCATCCAAACCTATCAATAGATTGGCTTGCTGATGTTGTAAGCTTGCAAGCATCGAAGATATTGCTTGAGAAGAAGACATCACATAAAAACCTTTGCTACGGATCAGATTCTTCATCTGATATCCCTGGCTCATCCCTGTCTCATCCCACATACTCCAACTCATACAATAGCTCGCTAATTTACTGTTGGAATTTTGGTAATGAGAAAAGCGATCAAGAAAACTATTGGCAGCAGCATAAGCACCAACAGCAGTGCTACCAAAAAAACCGTGTGCCGAAGAAAAGTTGATGAAAATGCTGCCTTTATTGTCTTTCACCAGTTGATGCAATGCCCAAGCACCCAACACCTTGGGACGCAGTACTGCTGCTAAGTTCTCTTGAGTCTCTTCCAATACAAGCTGCTCATGGAAAGTTCCGGCTAAATGAATTATCCCATCCAGATTCTTACCCCATCGGGATTTAGCTTTTTCAACTATTATCTGTAACTGTTTTAAGTCACAAATATCAACAGCTTCGTAAATTATCTCTCCTTGCAGCCGTTCTAATTTTTGATATGCTTTCAAGCGTTGTGCAATAGAATCTTCTTTCTCTAAATAGGTATTCCAGGTACTTTTTTCAGGTATTGCAGTTCTGCCAACCAACACTAGTCTTGCTTGGTAATTTTTCAGCAGGTATTGGGCAATTTCAATACCTATACCACCGAGTCCTCCGGTAATTAAATAAGTTCCTCCTTGCTTAAAAGGAATTGAGGATTTCTGTTTGCTGGTAAATTCAACTTTTTCTAGACGAGGAATGAAACGCTGCCCATTTCTGTAGGCAACCTCTCGTTCTTTTGAGGAAACTTGCATCTCTTGTAAGATATAAGCTCCATTTGTTTTCACTTCAGCGAAAGGCAAATCGATATGGCGACAGTTCAACCAAGGTAATTCTTGAGGAATGGTTTTCAATAGCCCTAATACTGCTGATTTTTCATAGGCTGTTGGGTCATCTGAGGAAATAGACTGAATATGAGAAGAAATAAATAGTAATTGAATAGAATTATCAGAACCCTGAACTTTGGCTAGAGCTTGAACCAGAAACAATAAACTGTATATTCCATGCTCTTGTGCTTGTTCGAGAGCTTTTTGATTTTCGACTTCCCCAATATACTGGTCATAAGTCCATAGGTGAAGAATTTGACCAATTATAATGTTATCTGCTGCTAGGGATTCGATTAAAAGTTGGTATTCCTTGGGTTTTTCTGGAGTGATTGTGTAGCTTGAGTGATTAATTTTTTTGAAATCTTCTCCGGCTGAAACAGTGATGTATGGCAGGTTCTGCTCTGACAAGATTTGACATAAATATGTCCCCAACCCGAAAGAATCTAGAAATACTAGAGTAGGATTAATAACAATTAAAGAAGAACTAAAAGTAATAGGAGATTTGGGCTTCCATACTTGACGGTAGAACCAGTTAGGAACGGTATTGGTGTTACCCAGTAATATATCAATTCGTTTAATAATGGATTTAAACTCGTTTCTCTTGAAGCGCTGACTCAATTGAGAGCGTTGGATTTTACCAATGGCGGTTTTAGGAACAACTTCTTGAGCTACTGGAATTAGATAATCTGGATTTATTCCCACCTTGTTGATCACGGAAGTGCGAATTTCCTGAAGTAGAGCTACTAAACTGGTATCAACAGAGAGGGAAGTATTGAAAAATATAGCTAGTTTATCAATATTTATTCCGGGTTCTTTCACTGCACAAGCAGCTGTATAAGAAACTTCTACTCCTTTAACTTCTTCAACAGCGGCTTCGATTTCGTGGGAATAGTAGTTCAACCCATTGATAATAATGACATCTTTCTGCCGCCCAGTAATAGTTAAACGCCCTTGATGGAGAAATCCTAAATCCCCGGTGTTAAACCAACCATCAGCGCTGAAAGCTTCTTGGTTTGCTTGTGGATTTTGGTAGTAACCAGAAGTCACAGATGCACCTTTTACTTGTAAACGCCCAATTTTACCTTCTGTCACTATTTGTTCGTGTTCATCAACAATACGCAGTGAAGCACCAGCAATTGGAAGTCCAAGTTCTACAAATGAGGTATCATCTGATGAATATTCTAGAGAAAAACTGTCGGAATAAGTAATACCAGAAGAAGTTTCACACATCCCAAAGGCTGGGTGAATAGCATTAGTTTGGAAACCGTAACCTTTGAGCAGTTTTAAAAAATTCCTCGCTGTTTTAGTTACAATCGGCTCGCCAGCATTAATCACAAACTTTATTGAAGATAAATCCCAGTTTTTGCAACTGATATCGAAAGCGCGGTCACAAATTAAGGAAAAGGCAAAATTAGGTGCCCAACTAATCGTAGCTTGATGTTTGTCAATCAAATCTAGCCACTTGAGCGGATTTTGCACAATCAAACTAGTAGGCGCATGAATTTGTTGGCAACCAAGGCTAACAGCCATAATACTGAGAGACACTAGCGCCCCAACATGATCCAAAGGCATCCAGTTTAAAACGCTTTCCTGACTGGAGAAGTTACCCATTAAAACTAAGCCAGCCGTCATACTCAATATATTGTGATGATTTAGCATCACACACTTAGGTATACCAGTGCTACCAGAAGTCAAAAACAATATTGCTAAATCCTCTGGTTGACTTTGATATAAATTAAAATCTGCTTCGTACTCACGCAACTTATCAATAGTTGCAAGTTGAAAGTTTTTTAAATTTAAAAGTTTAGATAAATCATCAATGTTGGAAGCTAAAGAAGCGCTCGTCAGTACAAGAGGTTTACCCAACATCTGCCAAGTATTTTGTAGTTTGCTTGCGATACTGTTGGTTGGCTCATAAGTTGAGGCGATGGAGATTGGCACTGGAACAAAGCCCCCCAGCACGCAACCCCAAAAAGCACAAATGAAATCTTGATTATCCTCCAGTTGAAAAATGACTTTGTCTTGGGGCTTTAGTCCTAGGTTTCTCAATCCAGCTAAAATCCGTTGAGCATCCTGCCATAATTCCCGATAAGATTGAACTTTTTCAGTATCATCAGCTTGAACGTAGATGATACCTTTAGTTAAACTTTGAGCAGCACGTTGCAGTACTTCTTTTAAAGTTTTGGGAGTGTTTTGGAAGGATTGTTGTAATTCTCCGTGACTAATAGCTAGCTTTTGTGACGAGTCAGAGTTTTGATTTTCTACCTTTTCACTAGGTATAATTGCTTGTACTTTTTGCTGGTTATCTTCAGAGGCGAGTGCGTGATTTTCGAGTAGTAAATCTTCTAAATGTACGGGAGGAATTCTTTTAACGTGGGGTTCAACAACCACTGCAACACGTTCAATTTCTGACAATGACTCTAATTGCTCCTCTATGCGACGCATTAAGTCAGAGTCAATCACTTCTAAAGAAGCTAGAGTAACTTCATCTACCTGCCCTGCATCTGTTAAGGGTATGGTGGAAACTGGTACGAATGCTGTAGGTATCAATTCGGTAGGCAGAATTGTTTGCAGGTGAGACAACAATTGTTCTGGTACAAATAAACCTGATGGAACTACATAAGCAACTAACTCGTGTGTTCTTTTTTTTGTTTGTCTCTCTATTACTACACAATCATTAATAGTCAAACTGGCTCGGATAGCAACTTCTATTTCCTTATCTGTAAAACTTTTTTGACTGAAATTGACTAAAAGTTGATTAGAATTCTCTAACTGCATTAACTTGTATATCCTTCTTAAAGTCCGTTCTTTGAAAATTAAGATTACCTAACTGCCATACAGTACGAATAACGTCGGAGATGACATTTAAACCTCACACATATCCACAGTTTTTCAGCCACCATTTTAGCAGAATTAGCAGTTCTATCACTTGCCCTTTCCTGTCATTCAAATTCGTCTTATAGGCTTTTATTGTCATCTACACTCTATCTTGTACACACAAAGTATGATGGGCGATTCCAAAGGAAAGCAAACACCAAAAGGTGTATTGCATCTTCTTTAAAGCCATCTCTTTATATTTACTTTATAAATTACCCTTCTCTGGATTTTCTCCATTTCTAGCAAGGCGATCGCTCACATTTTGCACCAATATTAAAGATGTAATTGTAATTTAAGATTGAGTCATTAAACTACAATTCTTGATGAGCGCGATAAAAACCAAGAAAAATCCGGTTGCCTTATCGCGCACTTTTTACATTGCCTGGATTTTTACCTAGAGGTGCAAAATATGAGCGCAAAAGGGGCGCGATTACAGGCCTGCTAACGAATGAAACAAATACATTCATCGTGAAAACCTCAAATAGTTACTGACCATCACAATGTGTTTAGTGATAGCACATAGCGCTCAGTATAAGCGTTCGCATAAAGTTTTTCCCTCGTTCTCCTCCATCTAAACTGTTATTTTACAAATTTATACGATTACCCTTGTGAAGTTTCTTACGACACCCCTCATTTTAAAACATCTTTTCAACTTCAGCTTACAAATTCCTGAGCTTCACAAAAAAACTGTACCAATACTTAAGACAGTTAAGACAGTTAAGACAGTTAAGACAGTTAAGCAGATATTTAAAAGAATTAAAAAATAATTAAAACAGTGAATCAAGACAAGAATAGTTACAAACCATAACTGATTTGCAGCTAGAGCCGGTCTGCAAAGTCGCAACTATAGTAGAATGGCTGCAATTGCTCACATAGCGAGGAAGTTTTTAACGCGCTTTTCCTATCGTGTAGCTATACAACGGAACTAGTTGAGTCAATTGAAGAGTATGATTTAACATTAAAATTAGATTTGATAAACCTATAAAATAGACTCATATTTGGAGAAAAAATCTCGTGATAAACAAAGTAGAGACCCGATTAGTTCTAACATTTGATGGTCAGGAGAGTTACATAGATTTTGGTAAGAGTGATATTGGAGGTGTTTTTGCTGAGGGGAGTTCAGCTTTTACGATTTCTGGATGGATTAATCCTCATCAACTAACAAACAAAGCCAGCACTTATGGGACGCGCAATGTTTTTTTTGCCCGTTCTTCAGATAGATACAGTGATAATTTTGAGTTCGGCATAAGTGAGTCAGGAAATCTAGATGTATACATTGATGAGAAAGTTGACAATGTGATCAAAACCTTTGGCAATGGGGAATTAAGTGTCGGACAATGGCACTTCTTTGCTATTGTTTTTAATCAAGGTCAACTAACCATACATCTTGATGACCATGAATATGCTGGCTCTTTAACAGGTACCTTTTTAAACAAAGCAACTAGTTCTGTAACTCTTGGCGCGACTTTACACAACAACATATTTTTCACAGGTCAATTAGCTAACATTAGCGTCTGGAATTACCCCTGTTCCCAAACAGAAATTCAAACGCAACGCTATCAGCCTCTAGTTGGGAATGAAGAAGGATTAGTAGCTTACTGGACATTAAATGAAGCAGAAGGGACAACTATCCGAGACGAAACTGGAAATGGCTATGATGGAAAGCTGCATGGTAATCCTACTTGGGATTTAGCAGAACTTCCATTTACGCTCGCACAGTCCTCCAGTGAAGGCGAGAAACAAGGTGAAACGGCAAGTCTAGAGAACACTTCCCCTCTAACAGAAATTGCAGTACTACAGGAAGATTCCTCCACTCAAGCGATGACTGATTTAGCGCCAGTGGTAGGGGATGAGGATCAACCAAAGGAAGAAAAAGAGACAGAGAAAAAATCTACTAACGCCCAAACCTCTCTAACCTCCTTGCCAAAAGAGGGGGAAATCAAAATAAACCAAACGAATCAAAGCGGAGTTTTAGTCACTATTCAACCGCAGAAACAAGCACAAAAATTAACTCAGGAAGAATCTCAAGAAACCATGAATACGGCAGCGAATTCCAAATATAAAATACTTGCCATTGATGGAGGCGGTATTCGAGGCATTATTCCAGCACTCATACTGGCAGAAATTGAAAAGCGGACACAAAAGCCAATTTTTAGTTTGTTTGATTTGATTGCTGGCACTTCAAGCGGAGGAATTCTTGCACTCGGACTAACTAAACCTCGATTAACTCCACCAGATCTATCTGAAAACTTGTCAGTCGCCCAATACAGTGCAGAGGAACTTGTACAAATCTTTCTTGAATATGGATGTGAAATCTTTTACGAGCCATTATTTGAAAGAATACTCGGTCAGCTAGAGGATATATTTGTCCAGCCAAAATATTCTTCTGACGGCAGAGAGGAAATTTTCCGGCAATATTTTGGAGACACTCCTTTAGAAAAAAGTTTGAAAGAAGTTTTCGTCACTAGCTACGATATTGAGCAGCGAATTCCTATATTTTTTACAAATAAGCTGGACAAACAAGAGACAGTATCTCGAAACTTTCGCAAGTTATGCGCAGGTTTTACCCTTACAGACGCGGCACTAGCGACTAGCGCTACTCCCACTTATTTTGCTCCCCATCGTATTCCTAGTTATCATAATTCCAATAACTTCTATACTTTAGTTGATGGAGGATTAGTAGCTAATAATCCAGCAAATTTGGCGATTGTGGAAGCACAAATTAGTAGACAAGACAAAACACAACTCCTCAATACAGAGGATATTTTAGTCGTTTCCTTAGGTACAGGTTCCCTGACGAGTGTTTACCCTTATAACGATGTCAAGAATTGGGGACTTTTGCAATGGGCAAAACCGCTTTTAAATATTGTTTTGGACGGTGGTAGTGAAGTAGTAGCCGGAGAATTAGAACGATTATTTGAGTCTAATAACAAGGAAACGAAAAGTTATTATCGCTTCCAAACATTTTTAACTCCTGAATTGGAAGAAATAGATAATGCAAAACTGGAGAATCTCCGGAAGCTAGAAGTTATAGCCCATCGATTGATTGCCGAAAAGAGCCAAGACATCGATGAGTTGTGTAGTGTTTTATCAAACTAAATTTTATAGAACAATTCAGAATTCAGAGGTAAAACAGTTTCTAGGTTTGGCTTTGAGTCTTAAATTCCATATTTTACAAGAGTTCTCAACTACAGTATGAGTCTTAATCAGAGCAAGCAACAGGAGTTTATGCAACCAATGACAATTTTGAAGGGCGCAGTGGCGGTCGAACAGGCAAAAACTATTTCGCCTCCCCAAAAACGATGGCGATCTCAGTTTTTTTCGAGAAAATCAGTCACAATCTTGATTAAAGACTAAGCTATCAAGTAAGGGTAAATAGAGAAAATTTTCTAAAATCTTAACTCTATCTGAGCGTAAGTCACTCTATTCTCGCTTAGTCTAGATTTAATAATGGGTTTCTTTGTTTACAAAGACTCCAGTTTGATACCCTGAGTAATGTTTGAACCAAAACCTAAAATTTGAGGTAATTCCAATGGATGAAATCGTTAAAAAACTTGCCGGTCTGGGTCTTCCTGGCATAATTCTCGTGATTCTAACAGCCACAGCAGGAGGGAGTTCAGCTGCTGTTGCTGCTGCCCTCACAGCGGTGGGAGGACCGTTTGGCATCGTAGGAGGTATAGGATTGCTTGGTCTAATAACAGTTTTGGGAGATACTATAGCAGGATATGGAATTGAAGCTATTCTCAAGGCAGTTTATGCAGAACGTAGCAAAACGGAATCCGTGAGATTTCTCCTCAAAGAAATTAATGATTTACCCATTTCAGACGAACTAAAACTCAAACTGAAAAATCATATTAGTTCAGAAACTAATACTTATACTGTGCCATCTGATGAACCAAGGACAGTTGAAATTGTTGAAGAATAATTTCACTATTAAATTCGGTGATGCTTCATCTAAAATGTCACTATGTAGGTGTTAGCTCAATTTGTAACTTTCTTGTACAGGAAGGTAGAGTTATGTAGATGTAGAGTTTAGAAAAACTTAATCTACGACATTTTTTGAAAAATAATGACCTTTGAGTCCAACTATCCTGGATTAAATACTCAAAGGTCATTACTCAAAATTATCTAACTGATAGTGTTCCAGTAGTTTCTCAAACAATGGTTATCTTATACCCTGATACTTTTCATCCTTTAACCCTTATTTGAAAAATCTCTAGCTCATGTCACAACGTATTCATCAGTTATTTGAAAACAAAATTGTGTGAACTCCGCAAGCAATAGCTAGCGATCGCTCAATAAAAATCCCAAAGCTGAACAAGAACGCTATTTTACAGTGAACGAAGTGTTGGAGTTATGGAACAATGGGGTCTTTAAATAAGCCGTCTTATCGGATCGTCGCCATTCCTGGGGAAGGGATTGGACCAGAAGTTGTGGAAGCTTGCTTAGAAATTCTGCAACACGTTGCTAAACTTGAAGGATTTACTTTGCAGGTAGACTATGGTTGGCTTGGTGCAGCAGCTAAAGAGCAATTTGGTACTTACTTCCCTCAAGCTACTGCCCAACTATGCGATGGATCTGATGGAATTGTATTTGGCGCGACAAGTGTTGGAGGACTGCTAGAACTGCGAAAGCACTTCGACTTTTTTTGCAATCTTCGCCCGATTCGTATTGTTAACAGTCTGCTACATAAATCTAGCCTCCGACCAGAGAAAGTTCAAGGACTCGATATGCTAATCGTTCGAGAACTGGTCAGTGGGATTTATTTTGGACCAGCTGGACGGTCTTGCGATGATAACGGAGCTTATGGCTATCATACCATGCGCTATTATGATGAAGAGATTCGGCGAATTGCTCGCAAAGCCTTACAGCAAGCCCAACAACGACGAGGATTACTCACCGTAGCCCACAAAGAAAACGCCTTACCCCACTTGCCCTGGACTCGTCTAGTGCAAGAGGAAGCTACACAGTTTCCAGGTGTTATCGTGGAGCCAATGCTGGTGGATAACTTAGCTATGCAAATGGTTCTAAATCCTCAGAGATTTGATGTGATTTTGGCGGGCAATATGTTTGGAGATATTCTGAGCGATATTGGCGGTGCCTTAGTTGGCTCTATCGGCTTATTAGGATCAGCCAGTCTGAATGCTGATGGATTTGGGCTGTACGAAGCGATTCACGGCACAGCCCCAGACATTGCTGGCAAAGGAATTGCGAATCCTCTCGGAACTCTCGCAGCGTGTATTTTAATGCTTCAGCAATGGGGAAAAGTGGGGGCTGCCCAACGGATTATTGCAGCACAAGACCGAATTTTAGCTAAAGGATATCGAACAGCTGATTTGTCTCCCGAAGGAGCAGAAATTTCTGTCAAGACTGAAACCTTAGTTGACCTTTTGCTCGAAGAACTTTCCACCGTGCAACATTCTGAATTAGGAGTACTTCATGAGTCATGCAAATAAGGTTTTACATTTAGGAGATGATATCAATACCGATGATATTATTCCTGCTAATCGAGGAACAACAGATGATCCTGATCACTTAAAACAGTATGCCTTAGAACATCTTATTGGAGTAGGGGAGTTATTAAAATATAATGTGATTGAAGCGGGAGAAAATTTTGGGTGTGGTTCTAGTCGAGAAATTGCCCCCATTGCCCTCAAAGCCGCTGGAATTGAGAAGATTCGGGCGCGATCATTCGCCGAAATTTTTTACCGTAATAGCATTAATATTGGACTATCCCTAGAAATTCTGGGGGAAAAACAGCAGAATCCAGTAGTTGATGCGATATCAGCTGTTGGTGGGCTGATACCTTTTAATCAGATGCGTCGTCAGGGGAAAATTACCGTTCCTCCCAGCCTGACTCCGGAACGATCCATGACTTTAGTCGAAAAACTCTTGGCTAAAGCCTCTGGTAATTCCTACGTCCAGCCAGGAGAAGTGGTTTTTGCCCAGGTTGATTTAGCCTTATCCCACGATGCTGTCGCTGCGCCTGTAGCCAAGACATTTTATAAACACTATGGAGAAGGGGCAAAGTTGTGGGATTCGCAACGAGTGGTTTTGGTAGCAGATCACTTTATTCAAGTTAATGACATCCGTCCTGATAACAAAGCCCATCTCATGTATGAACAGATGGTTCAGTTTGCCCACGACCAAGGATGCCATTTATTTGATATAGTTTCTCCAGGCGAAGCAGCAGGCATCTGCCACGTTCTACTACCAGAAAAAGGATTTGTCCGACCAGGAATGATAATTGCTGGTACAGATTCTCATACCTGTACATATGGGGCATTGGGAGCCTTTTCCACGGGTGTAGGCACGACGGATATGGCGAATATTTATGCTATGGGTGATATGTGGATTCGTGTTCCGCAAACCCTAGTATTCGAGTTGTCTGGAACCCTACCTCCCCAAATCAGCGCTAAAGATATTATCCTGTTTATTCTGGGGCAAATCGGCTGTGCTGGCGCTACCAGTAAGGTCATGGAGTTTAGAGGGTCAATTCTTGCACAACTACCCTTTGATGAACGGTTAACTCTAGCCAATATGGCCATTGAGTGTGGTGCTATGTGTGGCTTGATTGTTCCTGATGACACGACTCGGAACTATGTGAGAAGCCGATCTTCACAAGGATTTGAAGAAATTCTTGCCGATCCAGATGCTGAGTACGAAAGAGTGTATCAATTTGACCTCAGTGATTTAGAACCGCAAGTCGCCCGCCCCCCGAAACCCGATCAGGTAGTCCCGATTAGTCAGTTAGAGGAGATTCCGATTACCAAAGCTTTTATTGGCTCTTGTACGGGGGGCAAACTCTACGATTTGGCTCAGGCTGCGGAAGTTTTGCAGGGTCGTCAAATAGCAGACAAAGTCAACTTGTTTATTGTACCTGCTTCCGTGGAGATTCGTGAAAAAGCTGAAGCATTAGGCTATCTTGAGATTTTTGAACAAGCAGGCGCACAGATTCTCAAGTCAGGTTGTGGGGCTTGTATCAATTCTGGACTTGGGGTTTTGGACAAAGAAGAAACAGGAGTTTATGCAACCAATCGCAATTTTAAAGGACGCAGTGGCGATCCAACAGGCAAAAACTATTTGGCCTCCCCGAGAACGGTGGCGATCTCTGCTGTTCTCGGCAAAATCAGTCACAATCTTGATTAAATACTAAGCTATTATCAAGTCAGGATAAATAAAAACCGGGTTTCTTGCAAATCACTCAGCCTAAAAACATTAATATTTCGTTCAGAAACCCGGTTTTTTAGGCTTACCTTGGAGAGTGCATTCTGGTCAGTAGAAGAACCTTATTGCAAAAATATCTGGCTTATGTTGAAACAATGTATTCATCAGTTATTTGAAGCCCAAGTTGCGCGAACTCCGCAAGCAATAGCTGTGGTATTTGGGCAGAAGGAACTGACATACCAGGAATTAGATTTTCAAGCTAACCTACTCGCTAATTATCTACAAGAACTCGGGGTAGGAACTGAGGTACTAGTCGGAATTTGTCTGGATCGCTCCTTAGAAATGATAGTGGGTTTATTGGGGATTCTCAAAGCTGGAGGAGCATATGTTCCTCTAGATCCTGCTTATCCAGCAGAAAGATTGAGCTACATGGTACAAGATGCTCAAATTTCTGTGTTAGTAACGCAAGAAAAATGGTCTACTTTAATATCTGATTATTCAGGACAGGTAATTTGTTTAGATAGCCAACAAGATGAAATTTTTCACCACAGCGATCGCGTAGCGTTCCGCAGGAATCGCCCTCTTGTTAATACAGTAAAACCTCATAATCTGGCTTACGTCATCTACACATCAGGGTCAACTGGAAAACCAAAAGGAGTGATGATTGAACATCACTCGTTGGTGAATTTTACCCAGATGGCGATCGCACAATACAAGATATCTGAGTGTGAGAACCCTACGGGTACGCTTCGCGAACGCATTCTCCAGTTCAGTTCGATGAGTTTTGATGTCGCCGCCGAAGAAATATATCCTTGCCTGAGTTGTGGTGCAACTTTAGTCCTACGAACTGAGGACATGATAAACTCGGTCGCCTCATTTGTACAGCAATCTCAAGATTGGCAAATCACTGTGTGGGATTTACCCACAGCTTACTGGTATTTAATAGTCAATGAATTAGCTACTGGTCAAATAACATTACCCGAATCATTACGCTTGGTGATTATTGGTGGAGAACCGGTACTGCCAGAACAAGTTAAGATGTGGCTCAAGTGTGTAGGCAAATTTCCTGAGTTGATTAATGCCTATGGACCTACCGAAACTACCATTGAAGCTACACTTTGCTCTTTATCAAGTTTGAGCACCACGCAACTTGAGGGAACAGCAATACCTATTGGTAAGCCAATGGGAGAGAATATCCACGTCTATGTATTAGATCAAAATCTGCAACCAGTCCCGACGGAAGTAATTGGAGAAATATACATTAGTGGTGCTGGATTAGCAAGGGGCTATTTCAACCGTCCAGAATTGACTACAGAAAAATTTATTGAAAATCCTTTTGACAATTCCAAGTTATATAAAACTGGTGATTTAGGACGGTATCTACCAGACGGCAACCTAGAATTTGTAGGACGTATTGACTATCAAGTAAAATTTAACGGCTTCAGAATTGAACTAGGAGAAATAGAATCTGTCCTCAATCAACATCCCCAAGTATCTCAAAGCGTAGTCATTGTTCGCGAAGATTCCCCTGGAAACAAACGTTTGGTAGCTTATCTTGTTCTCCATCAACAGATGGAGATTACTCTCACAACTGTGGAAAGCTTCCTTAAATACAAGCTACCCAGTTACATGATACCAAGCGTCTTGATTTCTTTAGAGACTTTACCTCTTACTCCCAATGGGAAAGTTGATCGTCAGGCACTTCCCATCCCCGATCCCATACGTCCCCACCTCCAAGAAGCCTTTCTCGCCCCGCGTAACGCCCAAGAAGAAACTCTAGCAGAAATTTGGTGTCAGGTTTTCGGATGGAAACAAATCGGAGTCAATGACAATTTTTTCCAACTGGGTGGTCATTCTCTCATCGCCACACAAATTCTGTCTCGGATACGAGACGTTTTTCAAGTTGAGCTATCCTTTAAGCAACTCTTGGAAAATCCGACGATCAATGACTTAATTCAGGTCATTAAACAACAACAATTAAAACAGCCATCACCCCAAGCTAAAATTACGCCAATTTCCAGAAAGGGTTACTTAAGAGTTTCCTTTGCCCAAGAACGGGTATATTTCATTGAGCAATTAGCACCCTCTATGAGTGCTTACCAATTTCAAGAGAGTTTGCGCTTTCAGGGAAATTTGAATATACCTATTCTTGAACAAAGTCTCAGCGAAATTTTACGCCGTCATGAGATTTTTCGCACCACATTTCCGGCTGTAGAAGGAAGCTAGTACAAGTCATTCACCCTCCGCAACCTGTCAAATTAGAAGTTATAGACCTCCAAAGTGTTTCCAAATCTGAACAGGAAGCCGAAGTTCAAAGATTAACAGACATCGCAGTTCAAAAACCATTTAAGATTAGTGAATTACCTTTAATTCGTTGGACATTATTAAAATTAAATCACCAAGAACATGTGTTAGTTCATGTTGAACATCACATGGTTCATGATGGTTGGTCATTCAATTTATTTTTGCGGGAATTATTAACACTATATCAAGCCTTTTCTGAAGGAAAACCCTCACCCCTAGCTGAACCCTCGCTTCAGTTTGCAGATTTTGCCCATTGGCAGCGACAGTGGGTGTTAACGGAGGAAGCACAAGCCCAACTAAACTATTGGCAACAAAAATTATCTGGCAGTCCTCCTTTACTAGAATTACCATTAGATCGCCCGCGACCAGTCGAGCAAACTTACCAAGGCGGAATGCTGCGGATGGAGCTTCCTCTTGATGTCTGCGAAGCCCTAAGAAATATGGGTCGTCAAGAAGGGGTAACTTTATTTATGAGTATGTTTGCGGTGTTCGTGACCATGCTCTACCGCTACACGGGACAAGAAGACCTTTGTGTAGGATCTGGAGTCGCTAATCGACGTTGGCGGGAAACAGAAGGGTTGATTGGCATGATTGTCAATAATATTGTTCTCCGCACAGATGTTTCCGGAAACCCCACCTTTCGAGAACTTCTGGCTCAAGTGCGTCAAGTAACTTTAGAAGGTTATGCTAACGAAGACTTACCCTTTGATAAGGTTGTAGAGATTCTAAAACCAGAGAGAAATCTCAGCTACAATCCCCTATTTCAGGTGATGTTCAGCTTCCATGATGCTCACCTACCTGAATTGCGTTTACCAGGGTTGACCATTAAACAGCATGAAACACTCAACAATAAATCAGCCAAATTCGATCTGGATATTGTTGTTATTCCCCGTTTTGAACAACGAGTAGGACGTAATTCCCAAGACAAAGCCAAGGGAATCGAAACAGAGGGCATAACTCTTGTGTGGGAATATAACAGCGACCTCTTTGATGCTGCCACCGTCGAGCGGATGATGGCACAGTATCAAATATTGCTAGAAGGGATTGTGCCTAACCCTGATCAACCCATTTCGCAGTATCCCTTACTAACGTCCGAACAGCAGCAGCAATTATTGGTTGAGTGGAACCAGACGAAAACAGCCTATCCTGAAGGGAAATGTATTCATCAGCTAGTGGAAGAACAGGGAGTTTTGACCCCTGATGCAGTAGCAGTGGTATTTGAGAACCAAAAACTTACCTATCAGGAATTAAATACACAAGCTAATCAACTTGCTCACTATCTGAAAAACTTGGGAGTAAAACCCGATACATTAGTCGGAATCTGCATTGAGCGTTCCTTAGAGATGATAGTGGGACTTTTGGGAATTCTCAAAGCGGCTGGTGCTTATGTACCCTTAGACCCCGCCTATCCAGCACAACGATTGACTGAAATCATCAACGATGCTCAAATACCAATTTTGGTGACAATGCAGCAATGGGCAACCCTGGAAGCTGAACATCCCCTACAAATGGTTTGTTTAGATACTCAAAAGGACTTGATTGCTGCGAACCAGAGTCAAGAAAATCCTGTACATGAGGTCGCACCCAGTAACTTGGCGTATGTTATCTATACATCAGGTTCCACAGGCAAGCCCAAAGGGGTGCTGATTGAACATCGATCCTTGGTTAATTTTACGCAAGCAGCGATCGCTCAATATAAAATAACAGCAAGCGAACGCGTTCTTCAATTTGCCTCAATTAGTTTTGATGCTGCCGCCGAAGAAATCTACCCTTGTTTAAGTTGCGGTGGGACACTCGTGCTGCGTACCGAGAAAATGTTGCAGTCTGTGTCTGCGTTTATACAGCAGTCTCAACAATGGGGATTGACAGTATGGGATTTACCAACAGCTTACTGGCATTTATTGGTAAGTGAATTAACCAGTGGAAATTTATTATTACCTGAATCATTACGACTGGTAATTCTTGGTGGAGAGCGAGTGCTACCAGAAAAAGTTGCAATGTGGCATCAAGTGGTGGGCAATTATCCGCAGTTAGTTAATAGTTATGGCCCAACTGAAACCAGTGTGGTTGCAACTTTATCTAAGTTGTCAGACAACGTCCTTAATCATCAGGAAGTTCCTATTGGCAAACCCATTAATAATGTTCAAATCTATGTGTTAGATCAATACTTGCAGCCCGTTCCTATCGGAGTACCAGGGGAACTCCATATTGGCGGTGCAGGTGTAGCGCGGGGTTACTTGAACCGTCCAGAATTGACATTGCAAAAATTTATTCCCAATCCCTTTGACAATTCAAAATTGCGTAGCGTTGCGAGCAAAGCGACGCAATCTCAAAATTCAAAATTATATAAAACAGGAGATTTAGTCCGTTATCGACCTGATGGGAATCTGGAATATTTAGGGCGGATGGATTCTCAGGTGAAGATTCGCGGTTTTAGGATTGAACTTGGTGAGATTGAAACAGTTTTAAATCAACATCCGCAGGTTGCTCAAGCTGTTGTCATTGCCCATGAAGAAAATCCTGGCAATAAGCGTCTTGTAGCTTATATGGTGGGAAATCAAGGACAAGTACAAATTGACGAGATCCGCCAATTCCTCAAACAGAAGTTGCCTCCCTACATGGTTCCTTCTGCCTTCGTCCCTTTGGATCAGTTACCGATGACCCCTAATGGTAAAGTAGACTATCGTGCTTTGCCTGCCCCAGATACTGCTGATAGAAATGTAGAGGTAGGATTTGTTGCTCCTCGAACTCCCACAGAAGAAAAGTTAGCCGCTATTTGGGCTGAAGTATTAAGACGACCAAATATCAGCATTCACAACAATTTCTTTGAGTTGGGTGGCGATTCGATCATCAGTATTCAGATGATTTCTAGAGCAAATCAAGCCGGGTTACAACTAATTCCAAAACAACTATTTCAGCATCAAACCATTGCCGAGTTAGCCACTGTTGTAGGCACAACCAGTCAAATAAAAGCCAACCAGGGGGTAGTCACGGGTTCAGTACCGCTAACACCCATCCAGCATTGGTTTTTCGAGCAGAATTTTCCGGATGCTGATTACTTTAACCAGTCAGCTTTACTAGAAATTCCATCAGGGACAAAACCAGAGTTATTAAAACAAGCGGTGCAACAATTATTATCGCATCACGATACTTTGCGTTCGTGCTTTGCACGTCTCCCCTTGGGAGAATCGCGATTTGTTCTAAAAAGCGTTGCTCCGCAACAGATTAACGATCCACTCCCAGAAACAGTGCCTTTCACCATTGTGGATTTGTCCGAACTTTCTCCCGAAGCACAACAAACCGCAATCAAAACAAAAGATGCTGAACTTCAAGCCAGCCTGAATTTGTCATCAGGAGAAATTATAAAAGTCGCGTTGTTTAACCTGGGAATCAATCAACCAAGTCAACTACTAATTATTATCCATCACCTCGCGGTAGATGGCATCTCATGGCGACTTTTGTTGGAAGACTTAGCAACCGCTTATCAGCAGCTTAACCGTGGCGAAGCCATCAAATTGCCACCTAAAACAACTTCTTTTCAAGAATGGGCAAATAAGCTACAAGCATATAGTCAATCAGAAACCCTTGCTGCAGAACTTGATTACTGGTTATCTCAGTTTGAGGGTAATATTGTTTATTTACCTAGAGATTATTCCTTAGCTAAAGAAGAAAATACCATAGCTGCAACTAATTCTCTAACTCTCTTTTTAAATGAGGATGAAACCCGCGCCTTGTTGCAAGATGTTCCCTCTGCTTACAACACACAAATTAACGATATTTTGTTGACTGCGTTGGTACAAAGCTTTAGCCAATGGACAGGAGAAAATTCCTTAGTTGTTGATCTAGAAGGACATGGACGAGAAGACTTATTTGAGGATGTAGACTTATCCCGTACCGTCGGCTGGTTTACTACTTTATTTCCTGTGCAATTAAAACTGGCTTCTGTTGAACAGTTAGAAGAAACTTTAAAATTAGTTAAAGAACAACTGCGTCGCCTACCTAAACATGGTATTGGTTATGGTATTTTGCGATATTTACATCCAAATCCGGAAGTTAAACAGAAATTCCGGAATTTACCTCAAGCAGAAGTTAGTTTTAATTATTTAGGTCAATTTGACCAAGTTCTGTCTGCTTCTGCGATGTTCGGAGCCGTTAAAGAATGGAAATCAGAACAGAGTAGGCGTGGAAATCGCAGCCATCTCTTGGCAGTGAGCGGATTAATTCACTCAGGAAAGTTAGAAATGGAGTTTGCTTATAGTAAGAAAATTCACAAACGATCCAGTATTGAAAGGTTGAGTTTTGGATTCATGGAAGCATTAAAAACCCTAATAACTCACTGTCAGTCAAAAGAGTCCCAAGGCTATACGCCTTCTGACTTTGCTGCTGCCAAACTCAATCAACAACAACTTGACAAATTCCTAGCCAAAATCAACAGAAAAAAACCAGGAGTTAAGTGAATTACTGGTAGACTTGAATTGAACAATTGCAAATCTCAAATCTCAAATCTCAAATCTCAAATGATTCTGTCTGCTGCTTGATCCCAAAGATGAAATATTGATGTCCATTGAATTAAGTTTATGCAAGAAATAGTGGTTGGCTATACTCATTCTGTTGATGATTCTTCTGCCTTAACTGAGCAGGAGCGACATAAAATATTGGTGGAATGGAATGATACAACGGTAGATTATCCTAAACATTTGTGCATACATGAACTATTTGAAGCACAAGTAGAAAAAACTCCAGACAATATTGCTGTCGTCTTCGATGAGCAGAAACTTACTTATCAACAGTTGAATCACCGAGCCAACAAAATAGCACATTATCTGCAATCTTTGGGTGTAGGGACAGAAGTACTAGTAGGGATTTGCGTTGAACGTTCTTGGGAAATGGTAGTGGGAATGTTGGGAATTCTCAAGGCGGGTGGAGGATATGTGCCGCTAGATCCAACGTATCCCAAAGAGCGTTTATCGTTTATGCTGTCAGATTCACAAGTGCAAGTACTGTTAACCCAGCAAAAGTTTGTTGAAGAATTTTCTGAAAGCGGGGTGAAGACGGTTTGTTTGGATAGGGATTGGGAAGCGATTAGCCGCCAGAGTCAAGAAAATCCTACTAGCGATGTGACGCCTGAAAACCTGGCTTATGTGATTTATACCTCCGGTTCTACAGGAACACCAAAGGGAGTCGCTGTACCGCATCGGGCTGTCAATCGGCTAGTATGCAATACCAATTACGTGCAGTTTACAGCTAGCGATCGCATTGCCCAAGCTAATAATGCTTCCTTTGACGCAGCCACTTTCGAGATCTGGGGTTCTCTCCTGCACGGGGCTAGGCTGGTGGTGATTCCTCAGAATGTTGTGCTTTCGCCCGAGGATTTTGCCGCGTGCATCCACGAACAAAAAATCAGTGTATTATTCTTGACCACAGCCTTATTTAATCAGTTAGCGAGTATTGTTCCCCAAGCATTTAAAGACCTGCGATACTTGCTATTTGGTGGTGAAGCTGTAGATCCCAAGTCAGTTCAAGCAGTTCTGAGAAATGGATTGCCACAACGATTGCTACATGTTTATGGACCGACTGAGAGTACAACATTCTCTTGTTGGTACCTTGTGCAAGATGTACCAGAAGGGGCAACAAATCTCCCAATTGGTCGCCCGATATCTAATACACAAATATATATATTAAACTCCAAACTTCAACCAGTCTCTATTGGTACTGCTGGTGAATTATATATTGGTGGCGACGGCTTGGCACGAGGCTATCTCAATCGCCCAGATTTAACCGAAGAAAAATTTATTCCCAATCCCTTTGGCAATTCAAAATTATATAAAACAGGTGACTTAGGCCGCTATTTACCAAATGGTAATATTGAGTTTTTGGGTCGAGTCGATCATCAGGTAAAGATTCGTGGCTTTCGTATTGAACTCTTAGAAATTGAGGCGGTTTTGAGTCAACACCCGGATGTATCTCAGGCAGTGCTAATCGTCCGTGAAGATATCCCTGGTGATAAGCGGCTTGTTGCTTATATTGTCCTTAATCAAAAACTGGAAGCGATGCCCGCGGCGGGCTTTGCCTACGCTACTACTTTAAAAAGCTTCCTGGAAGAAAAGCTGCCCAATTACATGGTGCCAGCAGCCTTTGTGATTTTGGACTCCTTGCCCCTCACGCCTAATGGCAAGGTGGATCGTCGGAACCTGCCCGCCCCTGATCGCACACGCCCCGATTTGGAAGCAACCTTTGTGGCACCTCGTAACCCAATTGAGGAGAAGTTAGCGGTCATCTGGGCGGAGTTACTAGGACTTGAACAAATTGGAGTCAATGATAATTTTTTCTATCTGGGTGGTCATTCCCTAATTGCAACTCAGATGCTTTCTCGCGTGCGCGAAGTTTTACCGGTCGAGTTATTCTTTCACCAAATCTTTGAAAACCCCAATATCGGGAGTCTAGCTCAACTTATCGCTCAGGGTGACAAAGAACAACAGTGGCAACGTCCTGCCATAGAACGAATTCCCCATGAAGGACTCTTGCCCGTCTCCTTTGCTCAAGAGCGAGTGTACTTCATCCAGCAATTAGCGCCGGAAAATAGTGCCTACCAATTCCAGGCAACGATGCGATTTCGAGGTCGGCTTGATGTCACAGTCTTACAACAGTGCCTCAACGAGATTGTACAGCGTCATGAAATCTTTCGCACGACTTATCCAGCGATAAATGGGCGGCTATTTCAGGTCATCAACCCACACCAACCAATCAGTTTCACAGTAATTGACCTCCAGTCATTCCCGGAATCTGAGCAAGAAGCTGAGGCTCAAAAGCTAGTTGAGGCAGAAGTGCAGCAGCCCTTTGACATGAATCAACTACCCCTTGTGAGGTGGGTTTTATTAAAGTTGAGCGATCAAGAACATCTATTGATCCACATTGAGCATCACATGGCTCATGATGGCTGGTCATTCAACGTGTTCTTGGGTGAGTTAGTGGAACTGTATCAAGCCTTCTGTGCGGGTAAACCCTCCCCACTAAATGAACCACGCTTGCAGTTTGCGGACTTTGCCCATTGGCAGCGTGAATGGGTAAAAACCGCAGCAGCCCAAGCCCAATTAGCCTACTGGCAACAAAAGTTATCAGGCAGTTCACCCCTGTTAGAATTACCATTAGATCGCCCGCGACCGACAGAGCAAACTTACCAAGGCGATCAAATTAGGATGGAACTTCCCATCGACTTGTGTGGATCTCTCAGAGTTCTCAGTCGTCGAGAGGGGGTGACCTTATTCATGACGATGCTGGCAGCTTTTCTTGTCATGTTGCACCGATACACTGGGCAAGATGATATTTGCGTTGGGACTGCTGTTGCCAATCGACGGATGCATGAGATAGAAAAGTTAATTGGCATGATTGTCAATAACTTGGTTTTACGCACCGATTTGTCCGGTAATCCCACATTTCGGGAGTTACTCGGCCGAGTGCGCCAAGTGACAATGGAAGCTTACGCTAACGAAGACCTACCCTTTGATAAAGTGGTGGAAGTTCTCAAGCCAATACGCAACCTGAGTCACAATCCCCTGTTTCAAGTGATGTTCAGCTTCCATGATTCCCCAATGCCGGATTTGAGTCTCCCAGGCTTGGACATCAGCTTGCATGAACCCATCAGCAACAAATCCGCCAAGTTTGATCTGGATTTCCTGGTCATACCGCGTTTTGAACAAAGCGTGCAGAACGGTGCTAAAACCGGAGCTAAGGGAATTACCCTAGTCTTAGAATATAACAGCGACCTTTTTGATGCTGCCACAATCCAACAAATGCTAGAGCAGTATCAAAAATTGCTAGAAAAAATTGTAGTTCATCCAGAACAACAGATTGGTAAATTACCTGTATTAACGCAATATCAACAAAACTTGCTGGTGGAATGGAATCAGACTTATAGGGAATATACTCAAACAGAGTGTATTCATAAGTTGATTGAGTCTCAGGTAGAGTTAACGCCCGATGCTGTAGCTGTAGAGCAGGATGGTCAACAATTAACCTACCGCGAATTGAGCGATCGCACTAACCAAATAGCCCACTATCTGCAAACTTTGGGAGTCAAACCAGAAACCCTAGTTGGTATCTGCGTTGACCGTTCTCTTGAAATGATTGTTGGCTTACTCGGCATTCTCAAAGCGGGTGGTGCTTATGTTCCCCTTGACCCCGCTTATCCCAAAGAGCGACTAGCTGACATTCTCGCAGATACGCAACTAGGCATTTTGCTGACGCAAGATAAATTCCAAAATAAACTGCTAAATTATACCGGAAAAACAGTTTGTTTGGATACGGACTGGCCAGTAATCGCGCCACACAGTACAGCCAACCCGATTAGTGACGTTCAACTTAATAATCTTGCCTACATTATTTATACCTCTGGTTCTACGGGTAAACCCAAAGGAGTGATGATTGAACATCGGTCATTGTTGAATTTTGTCATGACCGCTACTCATGAATATGGAATTAATGCGGCTGACCGCATTCTCCAATTTGCGTCTGTTTGCTTTGATACATCTATTGAAGAAATCTTTCCTTGTTTGTGTGTCGGTGCAACCTTAGTGCTACGCACCGAAGAAATACTGCACTCCAGCGACGAATTTTGGCGATGTTGCGACCAATGGCAGTTAACTGTTTTGGATCTGCCTACAGCATACTGGCATCAGTTGGTAGCGGAACTTACTCCTCAAGACTCCCGAGTTCCTGAAAGTTTGAGAACTGTGATTATTGGGGGAGAAGAAGTTCAACAGGAAAAAGTGAAGCATTGGCATAGTTGCGTGGCTCATATCCCCCATCCACCGCAATTATTTAATAGTTACGGACCAACTGAAGCAACGGTTATCACCACCCTACAGTACCTCAATTCCTCAGCAGTTACTTCCGTTTCGATTGGACGACCTATAAGCAATGCTCAGGTTTATGTTTTAGATAAATATCTGCAACCTGTACCTGTAGGAGTTCCTGGAGAACTGCACATTGGTGGAGTTTCCTTAGCTAGAGGGTATTGGCAGCGTCCTGAACTTACGGCAGAAAAATTTATTCAGAATCCGATTCCTTATGCAACCTGTGACCGACTCTACAAAACAGGAGATTTAGCAAGATTTCGAGCAGATGGCACCCTGGAATATCTCGGTCGAGTTGACAATCAGGTGAAGATTCGTGGCTTCCGCATTGAGTTGGGAGAAATTGAGACGGTACTACGTCAACATCCACAAGTATTGCAAGCTGTCGTCATTGCACGCGTTGACATTCCCGGACAAAAGCGGCTTGTGGCTTATGTCGTACCGCACCAACCGCAACCAACTATCGATGATTTGCGCCATTTTATCAAACAGAAACTGCCTAATTATATGGTGCCGTCAGCGTTTGTGTTGCTAGAAACGTTGCCGATGACTCCCAACCAAAAGGTAGACTATCGTGCTCTACCAACACCAGAATTTTCTCGCAGTATAGAAGATAAATTTGTTGCTCCGCGCACACTTGCAGAAGAGAAATTGGCGGCAATCTGGTCGGAAGTCTTAAGACTAGAAAAAGTCGGCATCCACGAGAACTTTTTTGAACTGGGCGGAGACTCTATCCTCAGCATTCAGATAATTTCCCGTGCCAATCAGGCGGGTATCCAAATTGCTCCTAAACAGCTATTCAAGTACCAAACCATTGCTGAGTTAGCTGTCGTAGCAGGTATAACTCGCCAAGTTAAAGCAGAACTTGGGTTAGTAACAGGATTAGTGGCGTTGACACCAATCCAGCAGTGGTTTTTTGAGCAGAAGTTGCCTGAACCTCATTACTTTAACCAGTCCACCATGTTGGAAGTGCCGCCAGAGTTGACACATGAGCAATTGCAGCAAGTTATACAACAATTGTTACTACATCATGATGCTCTGCGTTTGCGGTTTGTGCAACAAGGAGAAAACTGGCAGCAAATTTACGCCGCTACCCAGGAAAGTGTACCATTGAGCGTCATCGATTTGTCGCACCTTTCGCCAGAAGAACAGCAAACAGCGATGAAAGCTAAAGATGCTGAACTACAGGCTAGTTTGGATTTATCTACTGGATCAATCGTCCGAGTGGCACTGTTTATATTGGGCAAGAATCAACCAGGTCGGTTGCTGTTCATCGTCCATCACTTAGCAGTAGATGGCATCTCGTGGCGAATTTTGCTCGAAGATTTGGCTACTGCTTACCAGCAAATCAGCCGTGGCGACGCTATTAAATTACCACCGAAAACAACTTCCTTTCAATATTGGAGCGATCGCCTAACAGAATATGGACAATCAGAGGCGCTCGCCACGGAATTAGATTACTGGCTCAGTGAGTAAAATTTTAAAGTTACTGCCTTGCCAGTTGACTATCCTTCAAATAAAGAAGATAACACCGTAGCCTCAACCGCTTCTGTGTCACTTTCTTTAACTGAAGAACAAACCCGCGCCCTATTGCAAGATGTACCCTCTGCCTACAATACTCAAATTAATGATGTGCTTTTGACTGCCCTAGTACAAAGCTTTGCCCAATGGACGGGAGAACGTTCTCTGCTGATTGATCTTGAAGGTCATGGACGAGAAGATTTATTTGAGGATGTGGATTTGTCGCGCACTGTAGGCTGGTTTACCACCTCATTTCCCGTTCGGTTACAGCTAGAAGAAGATGACGATCCAGGAGAGGCTTTAAAGTTAGTCAAAGAACAACTGCGGCGTATTCCCAACCGGGGCATTGGTTATGGTGTACTGCGATATCTGAACGAAAACGCCGCAATACGTACAAAACTACAAGCGCTACCCCAAGCACAAGTGAGTTTTAACTACCTTGGTCAGTTCAATCAGCTTAGGACATCTGACGTGTTGGGTTTGGCTAAAGAATTGAAAGCTGAACAAAGCTTACTCAATAAGCGCAGCCACCTGTTAGGAATAAGCGGCTTGATTCGCGCAGAAAAATTAGAAATGACTTGGGCTTACAGCAAGAAAGTTCATCAAAGAACTACCATTGAGCGTTTGGCTTTGGGGTTTATGGAAGCATTAAAAACCCTGATTGGTCACTGTCAATCACCTGATGCGATCGGTCATACTCCTTCTGACTTCTCAGCAGCCAAACTGAGTCAAAAACAGTTAGATAAATTCTTAGCCAAAATCAACAAAGACAAAACCAAGAAGAGGTAGTTTCGTGGATAATATCGAAGACCTTTATGAACTTTCACCCATGCAGCAGGGCATGCTTTTTCATACCCTGTATGCACCAGAATCGGAAATTTATTTTGAGCAATTGCTTTGTATTCTTTCTGGAGAATTGAATTTTCCTGGCTTTCAACAAGCTTGGCAGCAAGTTGTGGCGCGACACCCAGTTTTACGCAGTTCCTTTTATTGGGAAGAGATAGAAAAGCCCTTGCAAATGGTGAGTAAGCAAGTGGAACTCCCGTGGGTGGAACTGGACTGGCGGAATTTAACAGCCGATGAACAACAACAGAATTTAGAGGATTTTTTAGAAGGCGATCGCCAAAAAGAATTCGATCTTTCTCAACCTCCCCTAATGCGCTTCACCATTATCCAACTTGGGGAAAAAACTTATCAATTTATCTGGAGTCATCATCATATTCTCTTCGATGGTTGGTCGATGCAGATTGTCCTAAAAGAAGTTTTAGCTTTGTATGAAGCTAATCAGCGAAGCGAACATTTACGCCTACTTCCCGCTCGTCCCTATCGAGAGTATATTGATTGGTTACAACAACAGGATATTGCTCAGGCAAAGAACTTTTGGCAACAAATTCTCCAGGGGTTTGAAACTCCTACCCATTTTAGGGTAGATAAATTGACTTTTGACAAGTCAGGGCAACAACAAACCTATGATGAAAAAGTTTTCCAATTATCTAAAACAGTAACTGACAAGCTGCAATATGAGGCGCGACAGCACCATTTAACTTTGAATAATTTGGTGCAAGGAGCATGGGGGTTGCTACTTTCCCGCTACAGTCGGGAAAGCGATGTGGTCTTTGGTGCAACTGTATCCGGTCGCCCACCGAACCTAGCGGGAGTCGATTCAATGGTTGGGCTATTGATCAACACTCTCCCCATACGGGTACAAGTTACAGCAAAGACAGAATTATTACCCTGGCTCAAGCATTTACAAACCCAAGCATTTGAGCAGGAACAGTATGCCTACTACTCCCTGGCGGAAATTCAGCACCTAAGTGATGTTCCCCCAGGAATGCCATTGTTTGAGAGCCTTTTAGTATTTGAAAATTATCCGCTCGATTCTGCTGAACAGAAAAATAAAAACACTTTAGAAATTAGTCATCTTCGTTGTTTTGAACGCACGAATTATCCTCTAACGATAGTGGTTAATCCTGAATCACAATTGTCTGGCAGGATTATCTATGATACCAGTCGCTTCGAGGAACAAACAATTGAGCGCATGATTGGACATTTCCAGACATTACTACAAGGAATGGCAGCCAATCTACAACAAGATATTTCCCAATTATCTCTGCTCAGTGCAACCGAACAAGAACAAGTAATTCTGCAAGAAAGTCAACAAAAGATAGATTCTATTCATTACAAGTGTATTCATAATTTATTTGAAGAACAGGTAGAAAAAACTCCCAACGCAGTAGCAGTTGTGTATGAAAAGCAAAACTTAACTTATCGGGAGTTGAATAATCGCGCCAATCAATTAGCCCATTACCTACAAGCCCTGGGAGTTAAACCCGAAGTACGGGTGGGAATTTGTGTTGAGCGTTCACTTTTAATGGTGGTAGGAATACTCGCTATTCTCAAAGCGGGTGGGGTTTATGTTCCGTTAGATCCAGCTTATCCTTCAGAAAGACTAGAGTTTATGTTAAAAGATGTACAGGCATCCATCTTACTAACACAAACTCATTTGTGCGAGCAGCTACTGCCAATCCACAATCAAACTGTAGTGAATCTTGACTCAGATTGGGAAATCATTGCCCAATACAAAGAAGACAATTTAAGCAATGAAGTTAATCCAGAAAATTTAGCTTATATAATTTATACATCTGGCTCAACGGGAACACCAAAAGGAACAGAAGTTCCCCATCGTAGCATTCTTGGTTTTATGTTTGGGGTTGATTACATTCACCTTGATGCACAACAGATTTGGCTACAACATTCATCAATTTCCTGGGATGCATTAACCCTAGAACTTTGGCCGCCCTTGCTTTACGGGGGACGTTGTATACTTTACCCTGGTAAAATTCCCACACCTGTTGGCTTAAGTCAGATTATCCAAGCACAAAAAGTTAATATCCTCTGGCTGACTTCCGCTTTCTTTAATCTGATAATTGATACCATACCCCAAGGGTTGTCAGGCGTTAAACAACTATTAATTGGCGGAGAGTCCGTTTCTGTGCCTCATGTTCGTCGCGCTTTAGAACTATTACCGGAAACCCAAATAATTAATGCTTATGGGCCTTCGGAATGTACAGTTTTTACCTGTTGTTATCCGATTCCCAAACAACTTGCTGAAAATGTTCATTCAATTCCCATTGGAAAACCCATCGGTGACAGGACAGTTTATCTACTAGATAGAGATTTACACAGAGTTCCGATTGGCGTTCCGGGCGAAGTTTATGTGGGCGGGGTGAGTGTTGCTAGAGGTTACTTAAATCAACCAACATTAACCCATGAAAAATTTATTCCTAATCCTTTTATTGAGGGTGACACACTTTACAAAACTGGAGATTTAGTGCGCCGTCTTCCGGATGGAAATCTGGAATTTTTAGGTCGAATAGATACACAGGTAAAAATTCGCGGTTTTCGCATTGAATTAGAAGAAATTGAAGCAGTTTTAAATCAACATTCTGACATAAAACAAGTTGTTGTCATTACACGGGAAGATGAACCTGGAAACAAATACTTAGTTGCCTATCTCCTAACCACGGACAACCCACCAACTGCCAGCACTCTGCGAAACTTCCTCAAGGAAAAGTTACCAGATTATATGATTCCTGCGGCTTTCGTATTTCTTGAGGAATTCCCTCTGACTCCTAATGGTAAGATAAATCGCCGTGCTTTACCTGCTCCAGATGCTTCCCAAAGAAATCTAGAGGTTGATTTTGTTGCTCCTACCACGCCTACTGAACAAGAACTAGCCACAATTTGGGCTGAAGTTCTTAAATTAAAACAGGTTGGAATTCACGATAACTTTTTCGAGTTGGGGGGACATTCTTTACTAGCTACACAAGTAATTTCTAGATTGCGAGAAGCCTTTTGTCTGGATTTTCCTCTGCGTTATTTGTTTGAAAATCCAACAATTGCTGAACTCGCCCCAAAAATAATTGAGCAACAGATTGAACAAGCAGAAAATGATGAGCTAACACGGATTTTAGGAGAAGTTGAGCAGTTATCAGAAGAATAAGTTACACAGCAATTACTGTTTGGAAGAGTAGAAATTATACAAGAAAAATTATGATACCTAACTTATCTAAAATTGGTGTGCAAATGTCGAGCCTGACAGGCATTAAGGCGATATCGAAAGATATTATTGAAACATTACAAACTAAGCAAAAGCAAGATTTTATTAATTTAAGTGCTGGAAATCCAGTGCTTTTGCCAAAAGTTGAGCAGATGTGGCGTGACTGTACCGCAGAACTTTTAGCTAGCTCTGAGTATGGCGAAGTAGTTTGTCGTTATGGTTCAAGTCAGGGTTACATTCCATTAATTGAAGCGATCGCCAAAGATTTTAATCGTCGCTACGGACTTTCTTTAAATGAAAGCAATATCTTGATCACTCCTGGTAGTCAAATGCTTTATTTCTATGCAGCTAATGCGTTTGGCGGCTACACAAGCAAAGGAGATTTAAAGCAAATTGTCTTACCAATAAGTCCTGACTACACAGGTTACGGTGGAATTTGTTTAGTACCAGAGGCATTAATCTCATATAAACCAACTTTAGATATTGATACCAAAGCTCACAGGTTCAAGTATCACCCTGACTTCAACAACTTAGTTATTACAGAAAATACGGGTTGTATCCTCTTCTCTCGCCCCTGTAATCCCACAGGCAATATCTTATCTAACGATGAAATTAAAAAAATTGCAGTTCTTGCTAAACCCTACAATATCCCCGTGTTCATAGATTCTGCCTATGGTCCCCCCTTTCCAGCAATAAATTTTAAAGATATGACACTCGTCTTTGGTGAAAATATTGTACATTGCATGAGTTTCTCAAAAGCGGGTTTGCCAGGAGAGCGGATTGGCGTTGCGATTGGAGATTCTAAAATCATTCAAGTTCTAGAATCTTTCCAGGCAAATCTATGTCTTCACCCCTCTGGTTATGGACAAGCAATTGCTGCTCGCGCGATTAATTCTGGTGCTCTTGAATACATATCAACAGAAGTTATAAGACCCTTTTACAAAAATAAAATTTTACTCATCGAAGCCAAACTTGACCAAGAAATGCCCAAAAATTTACCTTGGTTTCTACATTGTGGTGAAGGAGCAATGTTTGCTTGGTTGTGGTTTAATAATTTACCTATCAGTGACTTAGATTTATATCAAGAACTCAAGCAAGTGGGTGTCATTGTTGTGGCTGGAAGGTTTTTCTTTCCAGGGTTAAAGGAAGATTGGTCACACAAATATCAATGTATTCGTATTAGCCTGACAGCAAGCGAGCAACAAATCGAAACTGCTATGAAACGTTTAGCTGAGGTCATTCAACAAGTTTACCAACGTAGTAGTTTTAAAAACCCATCTTTGGCTATCGGATCATTCTCGTAAGATGATTTTAATCTAAAATTTCAGAAATAACATTATGAGCGATATACTAAAACGTCTAGAAGCCCTTTCACCAGAAAAGCGAGAATTAGTCCTACAAAAACTGAAAAAGCAACAGCAATCTCCACCTCCCCTCATACCCGTATCGCGGGAACAACCTCTTGCTCTCTCTTTTGCTCAACAAAGATTATGGTTTCTTGATCAACTAGAGGGCGAAAATTGTGTCTACAATGTTCCGTTTTTCTGGCAACTTAACGGATTTCTTAATAGAGCTGCTTTAGAACAAGCGATCGCAGAAATTGTTCAACGTCATGAAGTCTTACGTACTAGTTTCTCAGTTGTCGATGGATCGCCAATACAGGTGATTCACGCTAATCCTCAGCTGACAATACAAGTGCTAGACTGGCGACAATTAACAGAAAAAGACCAGTTAAAGAAAGCGCAGCAGTTAGCTACAGAAGAATTGCAACAACCCTTTGATTTATCAAATCCACCTTTGCTGCGCGTAAAGTTGTTGCAACTAACTGACCAATCCCATTTGTTGTTGCTTGTCATCCATCATATCGTTTGTGATGGCTGGTCAATGGACATATTCCGCCGGGAATTGTTCACCTTTTATACCGCATTCTGCACAGGAAAACCCTCTCCATTACCCGAATTATCCCTACAATATGCCGATTTCGCCCACTGGCAAAGACAATGGTTACAGGGGGAGGTTCTCCAAAAGCAACTTAATTACTGGCAAAAACAATTAGCCGCAGTCCCGCCTCTGTTAGAATTGCCCACCGACAAACCGCGCCCATCAGTGCAAAGTTTTAGGGGACGTAGCGAGTTTTTGCAACTCAATCAAGATTTAACACAGAAGCTGAAGCGTTTAAGTCAGGAGTCAGGAACCACCCTGTTTATGACAATACTTGCAGCATTTACGCTGTTATTGTCGCGCTACAGTGGACAAGAGGATATTGTTGTTGGTTCTGCGATCGCCAATCGCAACCGTCGAGAAATAGAACCACTAATTGGCTTTTTTGTCAATACTTTAGCTTTGCGTACCAACCTGCAAGGAAATCCAACTTTCTTAGAATTATTGCAACGGGTGAAGCAAGTCACCCTGGATGCTTATGACCATCAAGACTTACCTTTTGAGAAATTGGTTGATGAATTGGGTCTAGAGCGATCGCTTTCTCATCATCCCCTATTTCAAGTCGCTTTTGGCTTGCAAAATGCAACTCAAGAGAAATTAGAAATTCCTGGATTAACTCTGACTCGTTTTGAGTGGGAAAACACGACGACTCTATTTGATTTGTCGCTTATTTTTCGAGAAACACCTCAGGGATTGATCGGAGAATGGGAATATGCAACAGATTTGTTTGAAGCTAAAACTATTCAACGGATGGCGGGACATTTTGAAGTTCTCCTGAAGGGAATTGTCGATAATCCGAACGAACCTATTAATACCCTATCGTTGCTTACAGAGGATGAATGTCAGCAGCTGCAAATCTGGAATAAAACTCAAACTAATTATCCCCTCAATCAAACTTTGGTTGACCTGTTTGAAGCTCAAGTTGCGAAAAACCCTGATAATATTGCTTTAGTCTTTGAATCTCAACATCTAACTTATCAACAACTGAATCAAAAAGCGAATCAATTAGCTCATTATCTGATTCAAAATCATCAAATCCAGCCAAATACATTAATTGGTATCTGTGTTGAACGATCCTTGGAGATGATTGTTGGGGTACTCGGTATTCTCAAAGCAGGTGCAGCTTATGTACCGATTGATCCCAATTATCCTCAAGAGCGGATTCAATGGATTTTACAAGATAGTGGAACTTCGCTGTTGTTAACCCAAAGTTTTATAACAGAGAAATTACCAACAACTCAACTCAAACATCCCTGTCAAGTAATTTGTATAGATCAGACAGATTTTTCTGAGGCGTTAACCGATAATCCCATTTCCCAAAGTACGCCTGATAATTTAGCTTATGTCATCTATACTTCTGGTTCGACGGGACGTCCCAAGGGGGTCATGATTGAACATCGTGGACTGACCAATTTGGCTTTATCATCAGCGAATACTTTTCAAGTTCAACCCCAAAGCCGTTTCCTTCAACTTGCTTCTTTTAGTTTTGATATCTCTATTGGTGAAATTGCTACTACCTTCGTTGTGGGTGCTTGTTTATATCTTGCGAAAAAAGAAACTTTGTTACCAAGTCAAGTCTTGGTTGACTTTTTAATTAATCACAAGATTTCGCATATGATTATACCGCCTTCGGTGTTATCGGTATTACCTCAAGCTCCTTTGCCGGATTTGCAAACCATAGTTGTTGGTGGTGAAGCTTGCCCAGCCGAATTAGTGGCACAATGGGCACCAGGAAGACGTTTTTTCAATGGCTATGGGCCAACGGAATCTACGGTTGGTGCAGCGAGCGCACTTTGTCAACCTAATGGCAAAAAACCATCGATTGGTAAACCTTTACCAAATATCCGTATCTATATTTTAGATGCTCACAATCAACCGTTCCCGCCTGGAATTCCAGGAGAATTGTGCATCGCTGGGGTTGGTTTAGCACGAGGTTATCTTAATCGTCCTGATTTAACTGCTGAAAAATTTATTGAAATTGATTTATTTGGTAAAATCGAGCGAATTTACAAAACTGGCGACTTAGCAAGATGGGGTGATGATAGCAACCTGGAATACTTAGGTCGCATTGACGAGCAAGTTAAATTACGAGGCTTTCGGATTGAACTTGGTGAAATCGAATCACTCTTATTGCAACATCCATCAGTTAAAGAAGCTGTTGTTATTTTATATGAAACTGATAGTAATCCCAGGTTAATAGCCTATGTCACGGCAGAGGAAAAATCTTTCAATTTAGGGAGTGAACTTAAGGACTATCTCAAAACTCGCCTGCCGAATTATATGGTTCCTAGCCAAATTATGGTGTTGGATAAGTTGCCCCTTACTCCTAACGGTAAGCTAGATCGCAGAGCATTACCAACACCAAATACAGCCGCTTCAACTGACTTTGAAATGCCAGTCACTCCTACAGAAACACTACTGGCTAGTTTATGGCAAGGTTTGTTAAAAGTTAAGTCTGTTGGTCGTAGAGACAACTTCTTTGAATTAGGTGGACATTCGCTGTTGGCGACTCAATTGATCACTCGGATTCGTGACAGTTTTGGGGTAGAATTACCTGTTCGCAAGGTATTTGAGCAAAGCGTTTTGTCTGAGTTGGCGTGGGAAATTGACAAAGCCGGTTCGAGTGTCGGTTTACCTGCGATCACACCCCAGCCAGAAAATGAACCCAAAACTCTGTCCTTTGCCCAATCAAGACTTTGGTTTTTAGCTCAACTTGAAGGTACAGGAACCTCAGCTACCTACAATATGCCGATCGCATTCCAACTTGATGGCAACCTCAATGTAGAGGCTCTGCGGTCAAGTTTAACTTATTTGCTGCAACGTCATACAAGTTTAGGCACTTATTTCCCTGCCTTGGAGGGAGAACCGCAAGTAGTAGTTAAAAATGTAGAAGATATAGAAGTACTGGTAATCGCAGATTTACAAGAACTCGATTCGCAGACGCAAATACAAACTATACAACATTTAGCCGATACCCATGCTCAAGAACCCTTTGATTTAAATACTGGTTCTCTGTTCAAAGCCAAACTACTGCAACTGGGCCAACAAAAAAATATTCTGTTGATTAATATACATCACATAATCAGTGATGGCTGGTCAATGGGCGTGTTTAAGCGTGAATGGGAACAGGCCTATGCTGCTTATGCTGCGGGTTCTGCTCCGAATTTGTCACCATTACCGATTCAGTATACTGATTATGCGGCTTGGCAGCGCAGTTGGTTACAAGGGGAGATTTTATCAAATCAGGAAAATTACTGGAAACAACAACTAGGCGATGCGCCCCGCTTGCTGGAGTTACCAACCGATCATCCCCGTCCAGCGCAACAATCTTACCAAGGTGGACGCGAGGAATATCGTTTAAGCAATGAACTGACTGAGAAACTCAAAATAGTGAGTCAAAAACACGGGGTTAGTTTGTTTATGACCCTGTTGACGGCTTTTAATATTTTACTATCTCGTTACAGCCGTCAAGAAGACTTATGTGTTGGTACGGCGATCGCTAACCGCACCCATAGCTACACAGAAGGGTTAATTGGTTTTTTTGTCAATACCTTAGTATTGCGAAGCAAAATTCATCCAGAGCAAGGATTTAGCGAGTTACTTCAACAAACCCGCCAAACTTGCTTAAATGCTTATGCTCATCAAGATATTCCCTTTGAGTATTTGGTCGAACAGTTGCAACCAGAACGCAGTCTCAGCCATAATCCCTTATTCCAAGTGATGATAGTGTTGCAAAACGCGGAAGGGGCGGGGAAGAATGTTAGTTTACCAGGGCTTGATATTCAATACTTGGAACAAAGTTTCCCATTTGCTAAGTTTGATTTGACACTGGATCTTTGCGAAAGAGACGACCAACTGCACTGTATGTGGGAATATGCCACAGATTTATTTGAGGCAGAAACAATTAGGCGCATGGCGGGACACTTTGAAGTTTTGCTGACAGTGATTACTCAAAATCCCCAACAGCCGATCAGCAAGCTGTCCTTGATGACAACACCAGAAATCCAGCAACTGCGAGTTTGGAATCAAACTGATATCAATTATCCTCAAGACCAGACACTGGTAACTCTGTTTGAACAACAAGTAGCACAAACGCCCGATAATATTGCGGTGGTGTTTGAAGAGCAAAGCCTGAGTTATCAAGAACTGAACCAGAAAGCTAATCAACTGGCTAATTATTTGTTGCAACTCAAAACAGAACAACAATTGTCTGACAACCCATTGATCGCAATTTGCGTCGAGCGATCGCTCTCAATGGTGATTGGCTTGTTTGGCATTCTCAAAGCAGGTGCGGCTTATGTACCCATTGATCCCAACTACCCACAAGAGCGGATTCGTTTTATGCTCGAAGACTGTGGGGCAAAGGTATTGCTCACCCATAGTCAACTTAAAGATAAATTGGAGATTCAAGAAGGCGATCGCCCCTTGGGCGCAGCGCTTCGCTATCGCCAATACCAAGTACTATGTTTAGATGAGGATAACTTTGCCAAACAATCTACAGATAACCCTAGTTGCCAAAGTCAACTCGATGATTTAGCTTATGTGATTTACACCTCAGGCTCTACTGGGCAACCTAAAGGCGTAGAAATACTACACTGTGGTTTAACTAACTATTTACACTGGGCAAAAGACTATTACGCAGTAGCCCAAGGGCAAGGTACACCTGTACAGTCTTCCCTTAGCTTTGATGCAACGATTACCTCACTGTACCTACCTCTAATTTGTGGGCGTACCACCATCCTGGTAAGAGAAAAACAAGAAATTGAATCCTTAGCAAATATCGTCAAACAAAACAATCATCTATCCTTAGTCAAAATTACACCTTCGCATCTGGAAATACTCAATCAGCAAATTCATCCTGATTTCATGCCAAATCGGGTCAATGCCTTTGTTTTAGGCGGTGAAGCATTACACGCCAACCAAATAATTCCGTGGTTGACTCATGCCCGCGATACCCGCCTGATTAACGAATATGGGCCGACAGAAGCGGTTGTGGGGTGTTGTGTTTACGAAGCAACTGGAAAAAGGGATCTGGTGGGCGATTTATTGATAGGACAGCCAATTGCCAATGTACGTATCTACATTTTAGATAACCACAACCAACCCCTACCTGCTGGCATTCCTGGGGAACTTTGTATTGCGGGTGTTGGTTTAGCCCGTGGCTATCTCAACCGTCCCGAACTCACAGCGGAAAAATTCATTTCTCTGGACTTATTTGGTAAACCAGAACGAGTGTACAAAACCGGAGATTTAGCCAGATGGTTGCCCGATGGGCAGTTAGAATACCTGGGGCGGATGGATAATCAAGTAAAACTGCGCGGTTTTCGCATCGAATTGGGTGAAATTGAAGCCTTGTTAACCAAACATCCCCAAATTCAGCAAGCAGTTGTGATTGTAGAAGCAGCAGAAGATGCGATCTGCGCTCCGCGCAGCAGCGAAGCTATCGCTCAACGCTTGCTAGCTTATATTGTACCCACACCAACACATAACAACCTTGAAGATAATACTCTGCAAACTGAACAAGTTGAACTGTGGCAGCAAGTTTTCAATGATAGCTACTCTCAGCAACAAGCCCCAAGCGATGATCCAACTCTCAATTTAGCTGGTTGGAATGATAGCTACACAGGAGAACCCATTCCCCAAGCGGCGATGCAGGAATGGCGAGATACAACAGTTGACCAAATTTTGGAACTTGAACCGAAACGGGTTTGGGAAATTGGTTGCGGTACAGGGATGTTATTGTTTAAAATCGCGCCTCATTGTCAGCATTATCTAGGTACAGATTTTTCTGCGGGCGCATTGCAGTATATTGAACAAAATTTAGAACAGCAATCTCTCAAGGAGAAAGTCACCTTAAAACAAAGTGCCGCTAACCAGTTTGACGGCATTGAGACAAATGCTTATGACTTAGTCATCATGAATTCCGTCATCCAGTATTTTCCCACCTTGGATTACTTTTTGGAAGTTTTGCAAGGAGCTGTTAACGCTGTGACGACTCAAGGAGCAATCTTTATTGGGGATGTGCGAAATCTCAATCTGCTGGAAGCTTTTCATACGGCAGTTGAGTTTTATCGTGCCCCCGATGAGTTATCAATCAAGGACTTGCATCAACAGATTCAAAAAAGCATCCGCACCGAAGGCGAATTACTGATTGATCCTGATTTCTTTATCGCCCTCAAACAAAGATTTCCTCGAATTAGTCATGTCCAAATTCAATTGCAACGGGGTTATGCGCAAACGGAAATGAGCCGTTTTCGTTATGACGTTGTTTTACACTTGGATCGGACAGATACTCCCGTTGCAGAACCTGAATGGTTAAATTGGCAAGACCAACAGTTGAATCTAGAAAAAATCGAGAAAATTTTAATAACTCAGCAACCAGATTTACTAGGCATTAAGGATATTCCCAATGCACGTCTGACCTCAGAAATGGTGCTGTTAGAACAAATTGCTCAATTAAATGGTACTGTTTGGGACTTGAAAGCGGCTGTTGCACAAGCCAAGTTAGGGATAGAACCCGAAGCGTTCCGAGCTTTAGTACCAGATTTACCCTATACACCTTTTATACAATATAGTGACTCAGGGTTTGCTTATTACGATATTGTGTTTCAAAGGAAGATTCCTGGACAGGTGACACTGCCACGGTTTAATCAAGAGCAAAATTTGCAACTTAAGCCCTGGCAACATTACGCTAACCAACCGTTGCAATATCGCATCAATCAAGTAGATCCAGGTTTGTTAGCCGAATGGCGAGATTTTCTGGCTAAGAATCTCCCTGAATATATGATTCCTAACCATTTTACTGTCTTAGAAAAACTACCACTGACACCGAATGGCAAAGTAGATCGTAAAGCTTTACCTGCACCAAATACAGCAGTTTCATCAACAGACATTGAATTGCCTGTAACATCGACAGAAAAATTACTTGCCGAATTATGGGCAAAGCTGCTGAAATATGCAGCAATCGCCCGGCATGATAACTTCTTCAACTTGGGGGGACATTCTCTATTAGCCACCCAACTATGCTACCGCATCCGCGACACCTTCAAAGTAGAACTACCTTTGCGTAAGGTATTTGAGTACCCCACCCTCAGTGATTTAGCGAATTATCTCGATACCTGCATTTGGATTAATTCCACCACCGCAGATATGGAACCTTTAAAATCAGACGAAGAGGAAATTGAACTATGACGCAAGTATGATCTAAAAAAGGATTAATTGCCAATTACAGCAGTAGACCTCTCCAAAAATCGATTTTTAGTGCAAGCCCCGTAAAGCTTTCATAACCATTTTTGGAGAGGTCTAGTAGTGTTTAGTAAAACTAAATCTGAATCTTTTCTTTCTTAAGGAGTATAAAACAATGGAAACCCTTCCTATCAAAATTTACGATGATACCCTGCGCGATGGAGAACAACAAGCGGGCGTTTTTTTCTCTTATCCAACTAAACATCAACTCGCCCATTTAATTGCCAAAACTGGGGTTCATGGAATCGATATTATGCCCTTTATCTGTGAGCAAGAAGCTGAACTAGCTAAAACATTAATCTCAAAGGGATTGGATAGTCTAATTTTTTCGGCTACTTTGATGAACAAGAAGTTCATTGATCAAGTAAAAGACTGCGGTATAAAGCGTATCGTCCTATTCTATGCTCTTTCTGACCGACTGTTGTTTCTGCGAGACCCCGAGATTCGTCAGATGAGCGAGTTTAAAGGAAAAACCATTGATGATGACATCCCAGCCAAAGTAATCGATAGAATTCGCCAAAATGCTATTGATTCAATTGTCGAACATTTGCACTATGCCACAAAGGTTGCGGGACTGACCGTAGACTTCGCAGGCGAAGATACCTCAAGAGCTGATTTTGACTTTTTAGTACAATGTATCCGCTCATGCAGCCCTTACATTGAAAACTTCTTTCTCTGCGATACAGTCGGAATTCTCACTCCAGAAAAGAGCTATATCTGGGTTAATGACCTGCTTCAATCTACTACAGGAGTGACATTGGGGGTACATTACCACAATGATATGGGTATGGCTCTCGAAAATACCCTCCAGTCTGTGATGGCCGGAGCTAGTTTCGTATCGGGTACATTTGCCGGTATTGGAGAGCGAGCCGGAAATGTTGCCCTTGAGCAGGTGTTAAATGGGTTGCGAGTCCGTTTTGGTATAGAAGTTGAGGGGATAAACTATGATGCGATCGCCCCTGTAACTGATTTTATTGAAAAATTGGGAGTTCGTCCCGCTCCCCCCTACTCTCAAGCTGCTCAACGCCATGAAACCGGTGTTCACGTCAATTCTTTTTTATCTGATCCTAAAAGCTATGATGCTTTTGCTCACAGCACCATAAACGTTATTTTCGGCAAATGGAGCGGAGCAAGTAATTTCCAATATTTGTTTGAAAAACAACTACACAATCCCCAACCCAGAGAGCAATACGAGAAAATGCGCTCTGTGATCAAATCACTGGCTACAGAACAAGAACGTTATTTCACAGCGAACGAAGTATTGGAGTTATGGAAAAATGGGGCTTTTCAGTGAACAGTTATCAGTGAGTCCAGTGCTGCACAGAGAAGTGCCTTGCGCGGGTTCCCCGCGTTGTGGAGCCAGCCCCGTGCGGGGGTTCCCCCCGAGCCAGGGGACTGGCGT